>JAIOQL010000651.1 GCA_021413405.1 Leptospira sp. | reverse complement strand
TGAATGTAGAATATTCTGTAGAAATGACACGACTGATCCGGATGATCCTGGAAGACGGAAAAGTTATCGCAGAGCAGCCAGTTATCAAAAAGCCGGCAGCAATTTCTGCCAATTAAACTCCTTTTCACGGATGAAATTTTTTTGAGTCCCGGAAAGATTTATCTGTTCCGTTTGCAAATTTTATGAATACATTTCGGTCATGAAAGTACTGGCGCTTACATGCGTAAGGTGATCTAATCATTGGAAAAAGACAAATTTATAGTTAAAGGAAAAAACCTTTCAGAGCTGGAAGAATTTTTTAAGGGCATCGGCCTTGAAAAATTCCGTGCGAAACAATTATACACGGGTATCTACACAAACAGGTATAAGAATTTTGGGGAATTTACAAATTTTTCTTCAGATTTGAGAAATCGTCTGGAAGAAAAAGCGGTTATCCCAACTCTTACTGCCGGTCGACATCTCAAATCTTCAGATGGAACTCAAAAAATGACCTTCGAAGTCGAACCGGGGAAAGAGATCGAGGCGGTCTGGATTCCATCCGGTGATGATGGAAGAAAAACAATTTGTATTTCTTCGCAGGTCGGATGCACTCTATCCTGTGCATTTTGCGCAACCGGTCTGTTGGAATTCAAGGGAAATCTGAAAACATGGCAGATCATCGACCAGGTCCTTGAAGTGGAAAGAGTAGTCGGGGAAAAAGCAACTAACGTGGTTTTCATGGGGATGGGGGAGCCAATGCATAATTATTTTTCCGTTCTCAAAGCTGCTCACATATTGCATGATCCGGAAGCACTGAACATCGGTTCAAAACGGATCACCATTTCAACTGCGGGAGTAATCACCGGGATCGACAGGTTTGTTGAAAATAAAGAACCATTCAATTTTGCAATTTCCCTGAATCATCCGAATCCGGAGATACGAAAATCTATAATGGGAATAGACAAAAAATATCCACTCGTAGATTTGTTAAAATCCGCGCGAAACTTTACAAAAACTTTGAACCGGAAAATAACTTTTGAATATATCATGATTCCTCAGGTAAATATGGGAAAAGAGAATGCAAATAAACTTGTAAAAATTGCGAGATCAGTGAGCTGTAAAATAAATCTGATCCCGCTCAATACTGATTTCAATGGATGGAAGCGGCCAACGGAAGAAGAAGTGGAGAATTTTAAATCCCTTTTACGTCCCGCTGGTGTGCCGGTAATGAATAGGCGTTCCCCGGGCAGGGACATCCACGGAGCATGCGGGATGCTTTCATTAAGAGGCTGATATGCTTGCTAAAATTCTGATTTTTTTCATTGTGCCAATTGTTTTGTTCTGCAAGGATCCGGTTGAAGAGAAATGCGGGAAGGCCTGCAATTTTTTCGTTAAATGCACTGAAGAAACTCAAAAGATGAAAATTGAAGGTGAGCTTCTCAACAGGGCACTTATACAATGCAATGATGGATGCGCGCGCTTCCAGTCCCAAATACTTACCTGCTATGATGAAGTACCGGAGTCCTGCCAGGGAATGGTCGAATGCATGCTTCAGTCTGGTCTTGCGGATTAATAATGAAATTTTTCAATGAGTTGTCATTCATATTCAGCGACCGTTCGGAAAGAATGCTTCTGTTACTTCTGTTCATTTCTGTTTTTAGTCTATCCACAACAGCAAATCTCGATGTAATTGATATTGATTCTGCACAGTATGCTGAAATCTCCCGTGAAATGGCAGGCACCGGTGATTACTTCCGGCTTCTGGACAATGGAAAAAATTATCTTGATAAACCAATTCTGACTTTCTGGAAAATCGTATCCTCTTTCAAACTGTTTGGAATTTCTAATTTTTCATTCCGTTTTCCGGCTCTTCTTTTCACATTGCTTTCCGTTTATTCTATCTTTCGCCTGACGTATCTGATCTATGGAGACCGGTTTCGTGCATTGATCGCTGCAATTGCATACTCATCGGCGCCGGGTCTTTTTTCAATGGTTCTTGATCCAAAGATAGATATTTATCTCGTACCATATCTCATATTTGTGCACCACGCCTATTATCTCGGAGTCAGAAAAAATAAAAATTTCTATTACCTGATGTATATTTTTATGGGTCTCGGGTTCATTACTAAAGGTCCGATCTCCATTGTTATCCCGGCCATCTCGATCGGTGGAGATATTTTATTCAGAAGAGACTGGAAACGTCTTGGTGAAATGAAACTCTTTTCCGGTGTAATTCTTGCACTTATTTTTCCGGTCGCATGGGGATATCTGCTCTTCCGGGAATTTTCCTTCTACGGACCGCATTTCTTTTTTTGGATTCAATCCTTCGGAAGATTCTACAGACAGTCTTATAACCAGGGATTCAACCCTCTTTATTTTCCGGCGAATTTCTCCTGGGCATTTTTTGTGTTCATCATTCCACTTTTCTATTTTGTAATCACTTTTGTCCGTAAGTATTTTGTTCAGAACGGTGGAACCGGTTCTTTCCGGAAACTAATTGATTCAATAAAAACTAACGGATATCAGAAAGATGACTTTGTAATTTCCTTTTGGCTTTTTCTTACTTTATTTCTGATAAGTTTTTCGAAATATCAGCTTCCACAATACATTTACTGGATGCTGCCAGCCGGAGCCGTTTTTGCATCCGGTTTTATTTTGGATTCTGTAAAAGCAGTCACTGGAAAATTTCAAAATGGTATTTATTTGTTTTCCGGATTTTTCTTCTGGATTATGGTTTTGTGTCTACCGTTCTGTAATGTAGAGCTGAACCTTGTTTGTTATATTCTTCTTGTTCTTTTATTTATTGCTCTTTCTGTGTTTTATTTCCGCTCCCCTGTCGCGATAATTGGATTTCCCGTCCTTTCAACCTCTCTGTTTTACCTGCTTGTAAATTTATATGCATATCCGGAACTATTGAAATACCAGCCATCGGCAAAACTTTCGGAAATAATCAGAAAAATCGAACCGGACAAAAAGGAAATTTTTATATTCCGGCTTTCATCTTCCAAGAGATCCTATTCTTTCTATTCAGGGCGGTTTACTAAACCGATCTATGACAAAATAAAATTTAAATCGGTTCTGGAAAAGGATAAGGAAAGACTCCTTCTCGTTCCAGAAGAATACCTTTTGGATTTAAAGAAATTTCTGTATGGGGAAGAAAGTGCCGGAAAAACAGAGTTTCCGGAAATCGTTTCCGTATATGATTCCTATAAGGTAGCTACGCCTGAAATTGGATTTTTTCTCCCTGGAAAAAGAGACAGATTTTTAAAGAAAATATTGCTCGTCAGGATAAAAATTGAAACAGTAAAAATCTAAACCGGACGAAAATCAAAATAAGCTAAGTTGTATGTCTGGTTTGGGGGCGATTAAAGAGCCCCTGTTTTTTTAATTTCTTGTGACAGAAGCACACCGCCGAGTGCGCATCTCGGAACTCTAGCTCCGAAAACCCAATCCCCCGCCAGCCAAAGTCTATGTTCTTTGCACAACTTTAAATAATCAGAGTATCCTGAATCTTCGAGATCAATAATTGAGTTTTTATCAATGATCGAAGTATCGGGCATTGAATATCTCCATTTATGCACCTGAATTTCATCGGGTTCTTTTCCGCTTAAACTCTTTATCCCGTTTCTTTTGAGGAATTTTTCAAAATGATAGGCACCGTTTTTCAATGCATCATCAGTCGGTGAACCGTCAGCATTTTTCCAGCGTTCGAGGTTCCGGGAGCTGAATGCTGCAGAAAATTGAATAGCCAGAGCGATATTGCTGAAATCGGTTTCATATTTCGCACTTTCAATAGACATGAATTCTGAATCTTTATTTTTTTCAAGAATTGAAAAGTTGGACATACCTGCAATTTCTGATCTGGTCTCTTCCGTCACATTCTTCCAGAGACCTGCTATCACAAGAGTTGACCTGTATTCACCATACGGTTTTATGAAATCATCCCAAATCATCATTATGCCCGAATTTTTGAGAATTGACATAGCCTGTGGAATCGGGGCTGTGATCACCACATTATCAAATGTAAACTCCTTCCCATTCAGAAATTTCAGTTTCCATTCCTTTTTTTCCTGGTCTCTTGTAATAAATTCCAGAGTATACTCAGAATAGAGTTGGTTTTTTGACAAAAGCTCTTCTGAAACCTTTGTCATACCTTCTGAGGGATAGAAGTAATCAGGTGTTTCTGTCAGATTCTTAATTGTGAGATCCGGAACATTCTTTTGTAAATAATCTATGAAAGAAAAAGTAATTTCCTGTCTGTTTTTCAGATACCTGACATTGTCCCTGAAATAAGTTGCGCCAATATCAAACTGTGAACCATTGCTAAATTGCTTTGTTGAAGTCCGACCACCGGGTTTCATTGCTTTATCAAAAACAATGGCATCCGGGATCTCTCTTGCAATTACGCTGCCCGTTATACCTGTACCGATGATTGCTGTTTTCATAGAAATGATAGCCGACTAGTATCTATTATCTAACGTTTCCTGATATTTGTTTAAACTAAAAATGGCGGACTCACAATTTAAGGACAGCAGTCATTGGACAGTGATCGGAAAGACCTTTTTCTGTTTCCGGGTCTCCGTCAAATTTGCCATCGTCTTCGTTATATTTGTATTGTTTGAATTCGCTCAAATTGAGATCACCTGAATAAACGAAATGGTCTATGTAGTAGGTTCTATATCCCCAGCAGTCCGGTTGTAGGCCTTCGTTTACCCGCAGCAGATTAATCGACCTTTGCAGAATTTTCCATCCCCTGTCATCAGGCTTATCAAATCTTTGGTTGAAGTCTCCGCCAATAATAAAGGAGGATTTACCTTTTATTATCCTGTTTAGTGCGATAAATTGTTTTTTCCGGATAACGAAATCTCTTCCGTAATCATACTCAGGATTACCGGATTTCAAATGAATATTAAATACATTCACTGTTCTATCATTAATTTTAAATTCGGCGGAAATTGCAGGCCGGAGCCTTTCACTAATCAGCAATTCGTTCCATACCTTTATGTCAGGATTCCCCAATTCTTTTTTCCAGCAGATAAAAACCTGCTGTGTCGAAACCGGATTTTCTGATCCTCTGCAGGAATATTGTTTTTTATCTGCGATTTTATATATTGCTGTTTCATTTTCTATTTCCTGGAGTAAGGCGATATCCGGGGATAACCGCATGAAATATGCAGAAA
>JAIOQL010000018.1 GCA_021413405.1 Leptospira sp. | reverse complement strand
AGATCATAGCCGATATCCCGGTAGTATTCCCTGTAACGGAAATCTCCAGGATAGCCCTGTGTTGCACTCCAGACCTGTTCTGAGCTTTCCGGATCTCTACCAAATGCAAATACGCCGTTACCGGTTTCAACCGGAGCATATACTCCATATTTCGGCCTTGGTACTGAATTTATTATTCCATGAGTATCAACAAAAAAATAACGGATGCCTTCATCCGAGAGAAATTTCTCAACTCCTTTGTAATATCCACATTCAGAAAGCCAGATTCCTCTTGGATCAACACCCCAATATTTCTTGTATAATTTTCTCCCGGTGCGGATCTGTCCGCGAACGGAAGATGGTTCGCTTTCCATTAGGGGTAAAAATCCATGAGTTGCAGGAGCTGTAATTGTTTCGAGGAATCCTTCTTTATGAAATTCTTTGAACCCGTTTATTATGTTCTTTTCTATCGATAAAAACAGGTTCTTTTTTTCTTCAAACTTTTCGAGGTAATATTTTGAAAGATAATTCAAATGAGGATCATAGGTCGTTCGTTTCACTTCTTTGTTCGCAAGAACAATCAGATTTTCAGCATATTTCAGGAATCTTTCCTGGATGTACGGGTCATCGAGCATTGAAAGGAGTGTCGGGGTGAATGACATTGTAATCTTGAATGGAACTCCTTCTTCTTTCAATGTCCGGAAAGATTTCAGAAGAGGAAGGTATGTTTCGAGGATCGCTTCGTTGATCCAGTTTTCCTCAAGAAACACAGGATATCCGGGATGCCGTATATACGGTAGATGTGAATGAAGAACGAGAATCAGGTATCCGGATTTATGCATGATGTTCAGAGGAGCCCATAGGGTGAATAACCATGTCACCCCAATTTATTAATTTTACCTGGCCGGATGAATTGTCCACCCATCCTTCGCTGACCCATTTTTCACTAATCCAGTCTGAGTCGACTTCCATGGAGGGTTTGTTGTGTGGAAGACTGATTTCTGCAGAATGAAGTAGAATGACAAATCGTCCATCTGCGGAGAAAACGGCAACTTCGATCTTAAGATTCTTTACAGGGGAATCAAATTTTAAATACCAGTTATTAGTAAATGGCGGGAGTTCAATGGTCTTTTCTGCTTTGTGTTTTGATTCATTCAGATATTTCACGAAGAGCTTCATGTGACACTGGCCAATAGAGGATCCCAATGAATTAACGACTTTCGTCAATGTCTGTTCGCTCACTTCCCAGAATACAAACACCGAAAGAGGATTTTTATAGAGGATTTTTACTATGTCCCTGCCATAAGAATCCGGAAGATTCTGTAGTTCAGGGTCAAAGTAGATTTTTGGCCTTTTTTGTTCATGACCAATTTTTTCGATTGCCTTGGCATCTGAAGACTTCTTTTTTTCTTCTGGGGGAATCATATATTTCTCTTTAATATTAATAAGACATACTGCACGGATATATGCAATAATAATTCCAAATGATAAATATCAATTTGGACAAAACAGAGAGGGGAAAAAGCAACGGCAGGGAGTTTGTGCCGGTTTATCGAATAAAGCAGCGGTCCCGGAAATTTTATTTGACTAATGGAAAACTAACTTTATAACATTGGAAAACAGATTTAGAACAGGAGAGAGAATGAAGATTAATTATACATGGAAACACGTTGATCATTCCAAGGCAGGCGAAGAATATGCCAATGAAAAAATGGGAAAAATTTCAAAATTTGTCCATAATGTAGTTTCTTGTGATATGTCCTTTGAATTAATTCATGGTGAAATCCATGCGAATATCAAGCTTCATGCAGATGGTACTGATTTTAACGCACAGAATACCGACAAAGATATCTATACTTGCATAGACGGGCTTGAAAGTAAACTCCAGAAACAACTGCAAAAATTTCATGATAAAAGAGCGGCACATTGAGAGGCAAATTTTATGCCAATTCCCCACACCAGTGGGGATAAGTACCGATGAAGTATAAAGTCGAAGATGCAAATCAAAAATTAAAGGAAGGAGAATTTGAAAAAGCCAAGGCGCTTTTTTCGGAACTTCTGGATAAGGAGCCTGACAATCCCGAATTTATATCAGGCTTTTTTATTTCCAGTTATTGGGACAACCGCCTCGAAAACATACTGATATCCCGTGAAGGAAAAGAACGAGGGAAAAAATTATTCGAACTGTTCGAGGAATTTGAAAAAGAAATTTCGAGAAGGGAATATCCAAAGACTGAGTCCCTGGTAAACATAACTTTCTGTATTTTACAGGAAGCTTCCATCCATTTCCGGCTTGCTTATCAGACAGAAGGGCTGGTAGGACTTGATTCCCAGACCCTGATCCAACTTTCTTTCTGCCTGATGAAAACCGGTGACTACAAAAATGCATACGAAATACTTTCCTATTCATCCAGAAACTACGATAAATCCTCCATTTCTGTGCTATTGTGTCAGGCTGAGTGCCTGTATCATCTCGGGGAACACCGGAAAAGCAAAATTGCCTATAGGGAAGGAATGCTTCTGGATCCCGCGCTTCTGAAAATTGATCTTGTTGAGTCAGAACCTTTGCGGTCAGCGATAAATGAAATAAAACAGAATTTTAAATCAGAAATTTATTTACTGGAATATCTACCTGTCTATTGTATTGAGAAAAATTTATTGCCGGATCTTCGCGACTATTCTGAAGAAGAATTGAACCGGATCGTTTCTGAAATCTCCCGGCTGTCTGAAAGTATAGGATCCGGAAGTGAGGAAATTCAATTTAAAGTAAAATGCAGGATCATTCAGAATGCAGTTACCTTCCTTGATTCTCCAAAATCTAAAAATTTACGCGATTCCCGGGATTTTGTAAAAAGAAAATTAGATGAAGCTGATCCGGGTTTCTTAGGGAGAAGAGGCGAAAACAACCGGGATTTTTAGGAGACAGAGTAATTCTGGCAAATGAAACGCGACCAGATTCTCAACTGTAAAGGATTTTAAGTTCCACAGCCCTTGATAGTTTGTCGAATGGATGATGAAAAAGACTAAAAATTCACTATTTTTAACTAAATCTCTCAATTTTATCTGAATTTTTCTGCAACCTTTCTGTTAAAATAGGCTCATATCATACACTGTTAGAATTGCAGGGCTTCGGCACCGCAATTTGGAACTAAAAATATATTTTAAAATCAGGTATATATGAATCAAAATGTAATTACAGAGAATTCTACTGCAAAACCACAAATATTATCAATGATAGTATTCTTTCTGGTTTCGCTTACTGTACTGACAGCCTTTACCGTTCCGTTTTCATGGGAAGGTGTTGTTGTTCTGCTCGTTTCTTATTTTGTGAGAATGTTTGGAATCACAGCTGGTTTTCACCGTTATTTTTCGCACAATTCCTACAAAACTTCCCGTGTTTTTCAGTTTGTGCTCGCCTGGATCGGAACCTCTGCAATGCAGAAAGGACCTCTCTGGTGGGCGGCTCATCACAGGGATCATCATAAATATTCTGATACAGAAAAAGACCTGCATTCACCCAGGAAAGGATTCTGGCATTCGCATATGCTGTGGTTTTTGAAAAGCGATTTCAATGATTACGATCCGAAAAACATAAAAGATTATTCTAAATATCCGGAACTCGTATTCATCGATAAGCATTACTGGCTTCCACCGGTTTCACTGGCAGTTTTCCTTTATCTTGCCGGCGGCTGGTTGTGGCTGGTTTATGGCTATGCCATTGCAACTTTTCTTCTTGGTCACGGAACATGGACGATCAATTCACTGTCCCATGTTTTCGGAAAGCAAAGATTTGAGACAGGCGATGATAGCCGTAACAACTGGTTTCTCGCGATCATTACTATGGGAGAAGGATGGCACAATAATCATCATTACTACCGCCATTCTGCAAACCAGGGTTTCTATTGGTACGAATTTGATATGAGTTTTTATATTCTGAAATTGCTCGGCTGGACCGGGCTTATCTGGGATCTCAAAAAACCGCCCGTTCATGTAATGGAAGAAGGCTTCAAAAGGGATGCGATCCGGAAAGGAAAAGAGAAATTCAAGAGTCCTACGGGCGAATGGATAAAATTGCCTACTCCCTCTATGGCACGTTCTGGTTCCTGAATATTCTGTAGCAAGAGATATAAGGTTCTCCAATTAACTTTGAGTTTCCCCGGCTGATTATTATCAATGTAGTCAGCAAAATACTCTTGCTTTGACAATCCTGTCCGGGGAATTGTAAATTCGTACTGCAATTTCCTTATATTTTAAAAATTTCCCGGTAAAATTGATTAAGTTTTTCTTAGCCGCATTTTTTCTCTTATTCTCAACAATTGGAGCAAAAGATTTATCGGTTGCTGCCGAATCTGATTACATATCTCCAAATTTTGATGGATTTCGTGATACAGTGAAATTCAGGATTGATTTTGATCGTGATATAAAAATCAAAAACTGGATTTTCACTCTAACAGATGAGAGCGGAAAACCCGTTCGGTCATTTCGAGCTGACTTGCGACACAAACGGCGGAGGAATTTTTTATTTTACCTCTTCTCAGCCGAAACCGAACTTACGCCTTTAGATATAGAATTACCGGAATTTATTGAATGGTCCGGAAATGATCCCGATGGAAAAATTCTTCCGGATGGAAAATATAATTACCAGGTAACGGTCTATCAGGAAAATTCCCTCGAAAAAAAATCTCCCGAACGGAGCATCTATCTTGATTCCAATTTTCCGAAATCTGAAGTTAAAACAGATTCCAGGTTCTTCAGTCCCAACAAAGATAAATTTCAGGATATTCTGAACCTGAAGCAATCTGCAAAAGGTGCATCAGATGACAGATGGCAGGGAGTTTTTTATAATTACAAGGGGGTTCCGGTTAAATCCTATTTCTGGGATTCAAAAAGTGTGCCTGCGAATTTCAACTGGGATGGAAGGGATGAAAGTGGAAATCAACTTGAGAATGGATTATACAGATACAGGCTTACCGGTGAAGACAAGGCTGGGAATCGCTCCGTAGCTGAACTAGCCTGGATTGTTCTCAACCAGGATCAGATGGTATTGACATTCAGCCGAGCAACTATTCATTTTCGCCGGATGGTGATGGAAATCTTGATTTTGTAAATTTCAGTATCACGATTCCTCCTAAATTCCGCTATTCGTCCTACAGGTTTTCTATATACCAGAAGAACAAAGACAGAGAGGAAACGAGAAAAGAATTCCTGGGACATTCCACTTTCCCGGAAAATCTTTCCTGGGACGGAAAGGATACCGAAGGCAATGCTCTGAAAGACGGCGAGTATTTTTTTAAACTCGAACTGGGGAGCGAAAGTTTTTCTGTGTTTTCCTATGAAAAAATAATTTCTCTGAATTCAAAGAGGCTCAAAGTAAATTTGGACATCGACCCTGATGATTTTACACCCGATGGCGATGGTGATGACGATTTGCTTGAGATTTTTGTGAATGTCCGGAATTCTTCGGTGAATGTCTGGGAGCTGACATTGTATGAAACCGGTCTGTCCGGTTCCAGTCCGCGCAGAAAAATCAAGGTCTGGAAAGGGGACAGGAATCCTGCTGAACGCATTGTGTGGGATGGGCATGGTGATGATACTCTTCCGATTGGTTCACTTGCAAAGCTCGAACTGGAATTCACCTATGAAGATGAAATGAAAAATATAGGAACGAAACGATTTAATAATTTTCAGACAGGCGTGCTCGTAACTGATTCAGATGGAACGCTTCATATTGCAATCCCTGAAATTCTTGTGAAAGAAAGTGAATCGTCGATAATCAGGAAAATCAGGTCGCTCTTGAAATTATACCCGGGATATAAAATGGAAGTTCAGTCTCACTCGGCGCAGGCGGGAAAAGATCTGGAAAATCTTTCGAAAACAGAAGCAAGAGCGAAACGTCTTTTCAAATTGATATTCGGAAAAGAATTTCCGGAAGAAAAGTATAGATATCGCGGGTATGGAGAAGTTGAACCTCAACTGAATCTTCAAAATGAATATTCAGAGGAAAAAAATAATCGTATCGAAGTCGTTTTTAAAAAATAATTTAATATACCATTGAAAAATGATGAGGGATTTCTGGCCGATACATAAGAAAGCAGGAGGATCTTTTCATGGTGCACGAAAATTGCCATTTGCGATCAACTTCCGGGACTTCTTCCTGTCAGGCAACCAGTTCCAGCATAAAAACAAACG
>JAIOQL010000562.1 GCA_021413405.1 Leptospira sp. | reverse complement strand
TGTTGAATTTTTCCAGGGATTGAATTATAAGGAGATAACAAAAGACGGATTAAAAGTGGTTTTAAAAAATGGGGAAGAGGTTTTGTATCATTGTGATTCAATCATTCTCTGCGTTGGACAGGAAAAAGAAAGTGCGCTCTATGAAAAATACCAGTCCATGCATCCGGAAAAACAGATCTTTGTTATCGGCGGAGCGAAGGATTCAAAAGGGATCGATGCAGAGCGAGCATTTCTCGAAGGACTCGAAGCGGCTTATGCAATTGGAAAACCGGAAAAATCATGATCGCTAATAATTATTTTTCAGATGATGAGGATCTTAAAATATTTTTCGAGTATCTGATCGATTGGACTTCTGTTGTGAAAGGAGTTGAAGGGGAAGAATTTTTCGATCACTCGGAATTTCAAAGAACAGGGAACCCAAGATTTGAAATGGCACCGTCCGGAGTTCAGGAAGCAGTTGATCTTTACAGATCGAGCCTGGAATCACTCGGAGAATTTTTCGGAAAAGAAGTTTCGCAACTCTCGCAGATAATGGATAGAAAGCATCTGCGTTTTGAAAACGGAACCGTGATTTTTCCCGAAGAAACTGTTTCTATTTATGAAAAATTCAGAGATACCGGACTCTTGCCTTATTCAATTTCTAGGGAGGCGGGGGGACTTGGTTTTCCTGCAACAATGGGAGCTTTTTTTGTAATGATCATGGCGAGGGGGGATGTTTCCTTTTGCATGACTATCACTCTGCTCAATCTGGCCCAGATAGTTGCGAGGTTTGGAACAGGCGATCAGATCGAAAATTTTGCCGCCAAAGCTGCAACTGGAGAAATTCTTTTTGCAATGGCTCTAACCGAACCGGATTTTGGATCAGATCTGAATAATGTGCGAACGACTGCTACGAAGATGAACGATGGCGCCTATCGTATTAACGGAACGAAACGTTTTATTTCACAGGGATGCGGACTTGGTCCATATCCATCGGGCCTGCTCACTCTTGCCCGGACAGGTAAACAAAATGGTGGAGCGCGTGGCCTGTCTGTATTTCTTGTAAAAAGCTCTGATGTAGAAATTGCGGGTATCGAAACGAAAATGGGGATTCATGCGTCCCCAACATGCGAGATTGTTTATGAAAACAGTTTTGCGGAACTGTTGGGTGAAGAAGGCCTTGGGCTCACACGTTACACAACCGGAATGACAAATTTTATGCGGCTCGGAAGTGCTGCCGGCGGACCTGGAGGAGGTGCCGGAGGGTTCTATGAATCCAAAAAATATGCGGAAGAAAGAAAGCAATTTGGAAAACTCATCGCTGAGATCCCGGCAGTAGCAGAAATGCTTCATAAAATCCAAAGAGAAGTCAATGCAATGAGACTTCTGACATTTGAGACAGCACGAGTAGTAGATTTGTACCAGCACCACCAGATCCGTATGGAGAAATCAGGGAAGGATGACAGGGAAATCCGGAAAGACGAAAGAGTCCGGGTATATGGAAATCTCGCATCAATCCTGACGCCTGTTGCAA
>JAIOQL010000561.1 GCA_021413405.1 Leptospira sp. | reverse complement strand
CGAAAACAGATCAAACAAAATATGGGTCACCGAAGTCTTTCCATTTGTTCCGGTTACAGCAACGATTCTCAGTGAAAGAGACGGCTCTCCCGAAATAAAATGGGCAATGGGTCCGTGAAGCTCACGGGGATCCTCTTTGGTAAGAATCAGATTTTCAAATTTCTCCGCAATGGAGAGAAAATCTGAATCTTCTTTCATAAGAACGGTCCGGACTCCTCTTTCAAAACAGGAATTTAGATAGTCCGGAGTCTTTTCTCCAAAATCTTCATACACACAAAAAATATCTCCCGCTCCGGCCTGCCTGGAATCAGAAAAAATCAGGGAAATTCCGGAATCAGGATTTCCCCTCCGGAGTTCCAGTTGAAATCCGGCCGACAATAGATCAGAAAAATTCATTTTTGTTTTTCATTTTCAAGCGACTGGAAAGTTTTCTCCGGAGGAAGTGTAATTGTTACAATCCTGCTCCCTACAGAAATTGGAAGATAGTTATATGTTTTCCTGTAGAGACCCTCAATTCTTTCCGCAGAAGTATACTCTGCAATTCCAATTTTCAAATCATCATTCTTCTTGATCAGCTCTTCTTTTTTCGCACTCAATTTTCTGACTTCCCGGTTCAACTGCTGATAGGAAACATTTTGCCAGACATAAAAAAAGAAAAGGCTGGCGGGAATCGAAATATAAAGCAGGTAGCGCAAAATAAAAAATGTAGTAATAATTCTGTCTTTCCATTCAAGTTGTGCGGCATTTTTCATTATTATTTATTCTTTCCTTTGAATTGCCCGTAGCTTTGCAGACCTTGATGCTCCGTTTTGCGAAATTTCTTCGTCACCAGGAATAACAGGTTTTTTTGTGAGTAAAACAAATCCGCCCCCTTTCACCAGATCTTTCATCTGGTTTTTGACTATCCGGTCTTCGAGTGAATGAAATGAAATTATGCATAAAATTCCGTTTTCATTAAGTAGACCCGCCAATTTAGAAATTCCTTTTTCGATATGAACTAGCTCCTGGTTCACTTCAATACGGAGAGCCTGGAACACCCTGATTGCAGGATGAGTTTTCGGTGGCCAGAATTTTCTGGGGATCACCGATTCCACAAATTTGGCAAGCTCACCGGTCGTCCTGATTGGATTTTTTTTCCGTGAATCAACAAGACGTTCCGCAATTTTTTTTGCCCAGTTCTCCTCTCCATATTCTCGGAAAATTCTGTGTAAATTTTCAGTGTTATAACGTTTTATTATTTCTAATGCGGTTAAATTGGACGAAGAATCGAGCCGCATATCAAGGACTTCATCCCGCTTAAACGAAAATCCCCGCTCAGAACCTGTCAAATGATAGGTAGAAATCCCGAGATCAAGCAAAATCCCATCGAATGTTTCAGGTAATCGAGACTCGCGAAGAAGTCCGGAGTCAATTTCAGAAAAATTTCTGTTTTCAAATAATACACGTTCGGAGAATTTCTCAAGCCGTTTCTTTGAACGCTCAATCATTTCGTCATCTCTGTCAAATAAGACAACCTTCGATCCGGGAAATGCATTCAAAATCATTTCAGAATGACCACCCTCACCCGCAGTTCCATCCAGAAACTGAAGATTTCCCGCATCAGAAAGCTCACCGAAGAAAGTCAGTATCTCGCGGGATAAAACCGGAATATGAACAGGAATGAAATCTATGTTATCCAAAGTGAATTCTTAAAAAGCATACTAATTCTTTTTATATTCGTTTTATTTCTGTTTGCATTTAATAAAAGGATTTTTTATATTTATATCCGAAGGATTTATTTATATATCTTATGGACGAAATCCATGGACACAAACCATTCCGGAAAAACCTCTTCGCTATAAACAAGCTGGGATATGCAAAAGGCGACAGACCCAAGGTAGATTGTATTCTTTGCGGAGTCACTGAAAAAAATCCCGATGTTCCAAACCTGACTGTAACAGAAACAAAACTTTCCATAGTATCAGTAAATCTTTTTCCCTATAATCCGGGTCATCTCATAATTTTTCCTAAGAGGCACTTGCTCCAATTTCCAGAACTCACTGATGAGGAAATCCTGGACGTTCACAGGCTGACAGTAAAAGCAATCAGGCTATTGACTGAGCACTGGAGAGCGCAGGGATTTAACCTTGGCTATAATCTTGGAAAGA
>JAIOQL010000560.1 GCA_021413405.1 Leptospira sp. | reverse complement strand
ACGTTCCCGGTAAACCACAAGCATATCCTCCACTTCTTTTTTGTGACGGGAATAGGCGAAATGCTGATGACCCCGGACCGGATCGGTTTCTTTCAACCATTCCGGGTTGTCTTTGTGGTAGCCGTATGCAGCACCTGAACTTGTGATAATGATCTGCTTTGTTTTTGACAGAAGCGCTCCATCGAGAACGTTTCTCGTCCCTTCGACGTCGATCAATCGCTGTGTTTCTTCACTCATGGAAGGCGGAGGGTTGATGATGGAAGCAAGATGAACGATCGAATCCGGTTTGAATGATTTAATGGCGCCTAACGTATCACTTCTCTTGCTGATATCAAGGATTATTGATTTCACATTCTTGAGTGATTTGAAATCTTTCGTCTCCCGGATATCAGTTGATAAAATTTTCCAGGCAGAATGTTTTTTGGAAAGAATTTTTACAAGATTGCTTCCCAGGAATCCGGAACCACCGGTCACAAGCACTTTCATGAATGATGCTCCGCTGGCGGAATCGGCTGGTTTCGCCAGAAAGCCACAAGAATCAATCCTGAAATAATGTGCCAGATTCCCCAGAAGGCTGCGATCAGTGCCATATTTGGTTCTGCTTTGAACTGCGTCAGAATTAGCCCCAGTGCCAAACCGGAATTTTGCATACCGACCTCTATTGTGATGGCTCTTATGTTGCTCGCATCCTGCCGGAATACTCTGGCAATTATGTTTCCGATTGAAAGAGCAATGAAATTGTGAAAGATAACGATTATTAAAATAAACCCGAGGTTTTCAGAAAATATCTTCCAGTTGCTTCCAACTGCGATCACCAGGAAACCCAGGAAGGCAACGGAGGAAAATTTTTTGAACCAGGGAGTAATTTTGTGGGCGAATCCGGTAGCAAGATTTCCTAAAAGCATACCTAGTGTAATCGGAATAACGAGAAGTACAATCAGACTTTTGATAATTTCCACCCCATCGACCTGTAGTTCTCCTCCACTTGATATCAGCGCTTTTGTGACCGGATTCAAATTCGCAGTTAGCGCAAAATTTAAAGGAAGAGTGAAAATTGCCATTACACTCGAGACTGCTGTCATACTTACGGACAACGCAGTGTTCCCTTTTGCAAGATGAGTCACTATATTGGAAAGATTTCCCCCGGG
>JAIOQL010000559.1 GCA_021413405.1 Leptospira sp. | reverse complement strand
AGCGGAAATTATCCGAGAGGGCATTACAAAAAGCAGCCAATTCCAGGTCCCCAGGAAAATATGCCCGGTGGGGAAAGAGCTCCTGTTAAACCCGCTATGAAAGTCTTTGAATCTTACAAACTGGATCTTTCAAAAGTTCCTCTTCCGAAGGAAACAGAAACAGTTCTGAAGAATGCAGATAAAAGCGGGAAATTCATGGCCGGTTCCATACTTCCCCTCCTCCCACGAACATTTCTTGCATTTGTATTTCATTACATTGGTTTCATTCTGCCGTTCGTACTATTTTCCGCATGGACTATGACTGCCTGGAAGGATTTACTAGAAAGGACCGATCTGGGCAAAGGAACAACATATTCATGGCTGATTTGCACCATCCTGCTACCTTTCATTGGTTCAGCCGCCTATCATCTTGCCGGAAAATCAACTTTGCCTAAATGGATGCGTTATTCGATGATTTTTGGCGGTGCTGGATTTTTTATTTTGCTTTTTGTCTATGTCGGGATATCGTTGAGTTCCGGTATTGGAAATAAACAATTGGAATAAACTAAGAGGATAATTATGACTGAAACACACAATCCAGGTTTTTTAGCTTTGCTGTTCAATTTTTATGGATATTATCTTCCATTTATTTTATATGCAGTCTGGGCACCGCTCGCACTTTTTGATCTCTCCAAAAGACAGGATATGGAGCCAAGGAACGGGATTCTGTGGACTCTCGCAATCCTTGTGATACCATTTCTCGGAGCCGGAGCCTATCACATTGCAGGAGGATCCAAATACCCGTCCTGGCTGAGAAATTCGATGATCTGGGGAGGAACGGGAGCTTTGGTTCTAATCATCCTGATTTCCAGTTTCATTGGATACTAGGGCAAGATCCTATAAGATAAAAATCTTTTCAGAATGAAACGGAAAGATTTTCTCCGCTGGCTCGGAATTGGCGGTGCGGGTACGATAGGCGGCATAGCGCTGAACAAAGTTCTCGAAAGCGGGACAAGTCCTTCTTCAGAGATCTGCTCGGTTCCAAGTTTTGCTGTCGGCGGTGCTTCTCAAAACAGGCTGGCCAGGATCGGAGGCGGAAGATCCTACGGAAGTATGGTTCATCCTCCGGGTTTTGTCAAAGAAGGATTTCTTTCACGCTTCGAATTTCCGAGAAATACTCCACTAGAAAAAAAAAGGTCCTTTGATTTTCATATCGAAGAGATACCTGTAACTATAGCGCACGATACAATTACAAACGCCTGGACATTCAATGGAATGGCACCAGGTCCGGTGATTCGATGTACGTTAGGCGACGATCTTACAATCCGGTTCAGGAACACCGCAACCGGACTTCATTCCATGCATTTTCATGGCTCACATGATCCCGGTGAAGACGGC
>JAIOQL010000558.1 GCA_021413405.1 Leptospira sp. | reverse complement strand
AAGAAATTTCAGATTGACTTAAAATTATCATTGATTCTTTTCAAAATTAGAATATTCTCAAAATTCTAGCGGTATATCCTTTTGAAGAAAATCTATAACATTTTGATTGCTGAGGATGATGAGCCTTCTGCAAAACTGGTTCTCTCCACGCTCGATCGCTATAATTTTTCAGTCTCTCACGTCCTTGATGGGCAACAGGCTTTATCACAGGTCCAGTTACGAAAATTTGATCTAATTATAAGTGACATAATCATGCCAAGAATGGATGGATTGTTGTTCCTGGAGAAAGCAAATGAACAGATAGAAAATACCCCTGTTATTTTGCTTACGGCCAGCGCAGAAAAAGAGAATGTTCGTCGCGCAGCCCTTCATAAAATTACATTCTATCTTTTAAAGCCCATCACTCCATTAAAACTTATGGAGAAAATCAAAGAGGCCTTGAAAATAGATGAAGATTGGCTTGTTGATAAGAAAATGATCCCCTTCAAAGTGCTGGTATCAATGGCAGGTGTAGGACATGCCAAGGCCACTCTGTTTGGATGCCCCGGAAAAAAATCAGAAGATGAAATCTATGCTGAAATAGTGAATTTCATGGCCAGAAACGTGGGCATTGCAAAGGTTACGCTTGAAATAAAAGAAGAATTTGCCTATGAAAATAAATGCGTTGAGATCCTTGAAGCAGCTGTTGCAAGGCTCGGCAAGTCTGGTAAAATAAATCTTGAGGACATTTCAATTTCCGGAGGTTACACAAAATACGCTGATGTGGTAAAGATAAGAAATTCAAAAGATCTTTCAAGATGTGTAATTGAGATGACATAAGAGATATTGTGTAGAAAGCAAATTTTAGAAAAAATGAGTGTAAAGATTTCGCATATTTGTAGCCTTCATTTATCGGCCTTATTATTTTGTAAACTGTAGCTCTGAATAAGCGGAGGGTTCCTTTGGTAACAATTAAGATAGATGGAAAAGAATATAAAGTAGATGAGAAGAAGAATCTCATAGACGCTGTAAAGGAAGTAGGAACAGATATTCCCTATTTTTGTTACCACCCTTCTCTAAGCATCGTTGGTATGTGTCGTATGTGCCTCATTGAAATTGAAGGTGTCCCGAAAATCCAGGCAGCCTGCAATACTCAGGTAAAGGAAGGGCTTTCGATTATTACCAAAAGCAAACGTGTCATAGAAGCGCGAGAAGGAACAATGGAGTTCCTCCTTGCAAATCACCCTCTTGATTGCCCTGTTTGCGATAAAGCAGGAGAATGCGACCTGCAGGACAACGCATTTTCAGCGGGTAAAGGAGTTTCACGTTTTGAATTCGAAAAAAGAAATATTCCGCAGGAAGAAATCGGGAATAATCTGATGATTAACCATAACCGTTGCATCGTTTGCTTCAGATGTGTCCGGTTCGAACAGGAACTTGTTGGGGAATATAATCTTGGACTCTTCGAGCGTGGCTATCACTCTATCATAGGACTTGCAAAGGAAGAACCAATTGCGCACAACTACCAAGGTGCACTCTCGGATATCTGTCCGACTGGAGCATTGCTAAATCATAAGACACTTTTCAAATCAAGAGTCTGGTGGTATAAAACTGCAAAATCGGTTTGTCATGGTTGCAGTACGGGATGCAATATTGAAACAAATGTGCGGGACGGAAAAATGTATCGTTATATGACACGGGAAAATCCTGCGGAAGGGATGTACTTTCTTTGTGATAAAGGAAGATTCGATCTGGATTGGATGAATGAAAACAGACTCTTTGCCTATTACGAAAAAGGAGTCCCGGGTGAAAGTGTTACGATAATTCCAAAAATCGTTAATAAAGTGAAAAACGCAAAACGCGTGGCTGTCGTAGGTGGAGCTCACGAATCAAATGAAAATTTGAAATTAATCAAAACAAATATCCAGGCGATTGCCAAGGATCCGGTCTTCGAAGCTCGAATCATAGAAAGTCAGTACAAGGCTCCGGAGCAGATTGATTTTCTTCTGACAACGGATCCGCATCCTAACACAAAGGGAGCCATTGATTCCGGTTTCGTTTCGAGTTCAAATTTCACCTCCATTATAAAAGATTTCAATGAAAATATGATAGATGTCCTATTTGTAATTAAGGAAGATATTCCCGCAAACATAACCGGCAAAGGAACCGTAGTTGTCCTTCATACAAATATCACTGCCTCCACTAAAGATGCTGATTTTGCTGTTCCTATCAAATGTTTTGCTGAGCAGTCAGGAACGTTTACAAATAAAAAAGGATTAAAACAAAACTTTGAAACTGCTATGAACCCGATTCAGGGTCTCCCGTCATCGGGTGATTTTTTCACCCGGTTGAAACAGGAAGCAACCAAAAAAGAGGAGTTTGCAATTGGCAACCATTAACATAATAAACGTAGTAAAAAGGCACCAGTTCTCCTGGTATGAGAAATTTTATTTTTATTCGATTACAAAGGGGCTTTTCATTACTATGAAGCACTTTATTAAATCAGCTTTCTTGCGTGGAACAGTTACTGTCGAGTATCCGGAAACGAAAAGGGCCTATTCCTCCCGTTTTCGCGGAATGCACTCATTGAAACGGGATGAACTGGGCAGAGAGCGATGTACCGCCTGTTTTTGTTGTATGTGGATTTGTCCGGCGGACGCAATTTATATTGAAGCGGGTGAAGTTACAGCAGAGAGACAGCATCTTCATCCGGAAGATAAATTTGCTGCTAAGTTTGAAATAGATCTTCTCAGATGCATTTTTTGTGGTCTCTGCGAAGAAGCATGCCCGAAAGGAGCTATCTATCTCGATGGCGGAGGGGAGATGGCAGCCGATAATCGTGAAGATCTGATTCTCACAAAAGAACGGATGACAGAAAAATCCGGAGGTCCGATTCTCGGGCAACGGAATTAATTGCAAATGGAGAGTCTTGGCTTCCTATGAAGTTTAGTATCCGGAAGTAGCGGGATGATTCTTCTCAATCTCTTCAAAACCTGTTTTCTTAAACGGGACATACTTGTCAGTTTCATTAAACGTGATTTCTATTCAAAATTTGCCGGAAGCTTTCTAGGGATGGCGTGGAGTTATATTATTCCCGCTGTCCAGATAACAACATTCTACTTTATTTTTGGGGTAATGATGGGTTCGCGCCTGAACATTCAATCAGACCAGGGCAATTATTCAACCTGGCTTATTTCCGGTATGCTTCCATGGTTTTATTTTTCAGAAATTATATACTTTGGATCTAATTCTCTAATCCGAAATTCGAATCTGATTAAAAAAACTCTTTTCCCATCAGAAATCCTGAACATAAGCGTCATAGGTAGTG
>JAIOQL010000557.1 GCA_021413405.1 Leptospira sp. | reverse complement strand
CCCGATTATCCCGAAAGCAATTGTAGCAAACCCTATGTATGTCGTTAGAAAATTCGAATCCACAATCCTTAGAATAATCTCTGCCTGCGTAAAGTCAAGAGTTTGATAACATATACTTTCTGGCATATAAAAAAAATCTGCCTGTTTACGCTTTAAAACAGAATTCAGCCCTAAGATGCAAACCTTGCGAAAAAAAAACAGTGTCCCGGATCACGGAGTAACTTTTTTTACCCACTTCTCCTGGAGGCCAAAGAATGATCCTGATCCTGCTTATAAAACTATTCCGCTCAGGAATCTATCAGAAAGAAGAAGAACCGGTGGCTAAGTGGATACAATTAATTTTCATATTCATGCTGGTCCTGATACTCGTTCATTTTTTTCACGCTGCGAATATTCTTCGCGAATCCATGCTTACCGGAAAATTCTAAGAGGGATGGAATTAATTTCAAAAAAGACTGAAATTGCGCGGTATGAAAGATACATATCCCTGCCGATTCTATTCATTCCGGTTTATCTGGCCATTTCTGCGGCGCATCTTTTCCCGGCGAAGAAATCAGACCCGGTTTCACTCGACCTGGATAGCGCTATCCGGATCGCCGAAACCAATTATTTTGCATTGAAAGCGATTAAAAATAAGAGCATCGCCATCCGGGAATTAATCACTGAAAGATGGAGAGATTATCTTCCATCAGTCGGGACAGGCTATTTCAGGCAGAAATATATTATTGAAGATGGACAGGATGCGATCTCAAATGAAATTCGGCTGAACATTGAACAGGTGATCTATGATGGCGGGAAAAGAGGTTTTGATCTCGATCTGGCAGAACTGGAAAGTCTGCTGACGAAAGAGGACTTTCGCCTGACGCATGACAGGTTGCTTTCTGATGTCCGGAAATCCTTCTTCAGTACGCTCGGTGCTTCCGGTAAAATTGCTATGTGCGAAGTGTCACTTGAACGGGCAAGGCTCCACCTGGATCTCGCAAAGTTAGAATTGCAAAACGGGTTCATAACAAAAATTCAATTGCTGCAAATTGCTTCGAAAGTCCAGGAACTCGAACTTATGCTAATGCGATCCCGGCATGAACTGATCCGGTCTAAAAGCAACTTGAAACTATCTATGAATTTAGATCCCGGTTTTGACATACAACTTACTGACAGCATTCTGAGAGATTATATTATTCAGGAACCTGCCTTAGAAACCGGAAACCTCATTTCTAACGTTCTTTCAAAGAGACCTGAATATTCCGTTCCAGGGCAAATCTGCACAAGGCTGAAATGGAAAAACAGATGGCAGAAAATTCCTGGATACCGCGGCTTTCACTCGGTGGATATCTCGGAAAAATGGGAGGGACTTTTCCTCTTAGGGAAAATAGCTGGGGACTGAATCTGAAACTCAGTTTTCCCATCGGCGGTTCGACAAGTAACTCAAATACAAACACGGGACTGAGGAGTAACAGCCTCGCAGGCACCGGGATCAGAAACGACAACACGAATTTCAACAGTGCATCCAATAGCAATCTCCAGCTTTTCGACAACCTGAGTTATGGCAGGAAGATTATGGAAAGTAAAATAAAACTCGGAGAATCAATAACGGAGCACCAACGGATCAACCTGGCAGTCGGGGCTGAAGTAGAAAATGTTCTGAATACACTAAGGGAAAACTGGAATGCAGTGCAACTTGGATCGGGAAAGACACTCAATCGCATTGAAAATTTCCGAATTGTATCTGCCCGATTTGCAGCCGGGGATGCTAAGCGTGCGGACATACTTTCTGCAGAGACTGAACTCGCAGATTCAGAGACTTCACTTATTGACTCCGTTGTAAGTTATATTTCAACCGCATCGGAGCTGGAACGGGTTTCAGGAATGTCACCCAACGCATTAAAGCTATATGAGAAAAGTGCGGGAAAAGGAATCTCAACATTGAATAACTTAATAGTTGATAAATCTGAAAAAAAATTCTTCGGGAGTCTGCCAGAAAGAGAAACAGGACGCTCACTTATTGAAGAATTTAATTCAAAAGAACCAGAAGAGCCTGTTAAAAATTTAATTGATGAAATAAAAGAGGACGAACTATGAATAAAGATTATTTTCCGACAATGCTGCTTCTGGCATCTTTACTGAGTTGCAGCAATATTGAGAATAAATTCAAACATTGGATACCGAATGATAATTCTCGCAATGCCCCAAAAGTAATTTCTTCCATTCCGTCCCCAAATGCTGAGGGTGTAGCAAAAGACCAACCGGTAGTTTTTACATTCAATAAAGAAATTGAACAACAATCCTGCATCGGCGCGTTTAGCATACAACCCCCTATATCCGGCCTTTTCGAATTTACCGGAACGGTAATGAAATTCAAGCCATCCTCCAAATTCAGGGGAGGCATAACTTACGTAATAAATCTATCGAGAAGATGTGAGGATAAAGAAGGACGGGATCTCGAAAAAGCATATAATATAAATTTTACAGCAGGCAGGGATACAACAGAGCCGGAAATAATTTCTGCAACGGGAAAAAAGTATTCCTCAGGCTGTGGTCAGATTGGTGCGTTAGTTGAAATTGCAAATTTTCAGTCAGGTAATTTTAGCCCGGCCGGGCTGTGTCGGGATACACCTGTAATTTTGAATTCTTCAAAACCAATGAACCGGGGAAGTGTTGAAGGAAATTTACTGATAATAAAATCGATGCAGCCAGGACATTCAGTTTTACTGTAGGAAATGAGTCGGCCAGACCCGTTGTTTCACTCGCAGACGGCTATGTCGGGTCAGCAGGATCCTGTAGCCCAGGTATTCTTTCCTCATCAATAAATCCGGCCGGTCTTAGAAATATGACCGGGGTTTGCAGCAGCATTGTTTCCGGAAATCAGAATTCCCCCATTTTCATTCATTTCAGTGAGGATATGAACCTCGCTTCGGCGGATACTGCCTTTTCAATATCGCCTAACGTAAATGGAGTCAAAACATGGGGATTGAGCACAAACACTCTTTGCGGCTCAACCGGTCCCTGTAGTTCAAACAACCTTCTGGTATTTACACTTAGAGCCTGTCCCAAAACCTGCTTGTACTTAAAAGCGAATAAATTGTATTGGTTGCATGAAATCAATGGACAACAAATTCGATGTACCTGATGAATTGTGGAAAATCATAGAACCAGTTCTGCCAAAATA
>JAIOQL010000017.1 GCA_021413405.1 Leptospira sp. | reverse complement strand
TTACTCATTAATTTTTTTTGAGCAATGTTATTTGAACCCTTTTCTTTGGCCGTATCTGTCCCCGGATAAAAAAGCTTCTCTATTCGGAACCCCAATTGGAATTTTAATCGGTCTCGTTGTTCTCGGACCCAGACCATCAGGACTGACATATTCCGCAAATGGATATACATTCTGGAAAGATTCAGTAATTTCCGCTATTTCTCCTGCTTTCACGGGAAGTATTACAGGTTGCAATGCCAGTCCCGCTCTGCCTGCCGGAATTAATATTGGTCAGTCCGATTGTGCGTTAAGCGGCACACCTACTTCTGTTTCGGCAGGTGCTGATTATACAATTACCGCGTCGACTATCTCAGGATCGTCGACTGCCAAACTTACGATACGGGTGGGAAGCACTACTGCAATTTCTGTCTACGGCCAGGCGGATTTTGTCTCGGGAAGTTCAAACAGGGGTGGATCTACAGCCGCAAATTCACTTTCTAATCCTGCAGGAATTGTTTCAGATTCATCGTTAAATGTGTATATCGGAGACGGGGGCAATAATAGAATTCTGTATTTCCCAAAGAATACTTTTACAGCAACCAGAGTCTATGGCCAGGGGGGAAATTTCACACTCAGTGTCAGCGGATTTGGTGCAAACACTGTTAATTCAATGACGTATCCATTTGACCTGTTCCTTGACAGCCAGCAATCACTATACGTCACGGAAGGCCAGGTCTCCAGATCATTGTCTTATCCTACCGGAAACACAACGGCAACCCGTGTATTCGGACAAAACGGAAATTTTGGAAGCCAAAGCAATAATTGTCTCAGTGCCAACAGCTCAAGCAGTCCCGCCGGGGTTGCAGTTGATTCTTCAGGATTAACTTATATCGTTGACTCTGGTTGTAACAGAATACTCGTTTATCCGACGGGATCATTTACCGCAAACAGGGTTTATGGGCAGAATGGAGTTTTCAATACAAGTACAAGCGGAACCAGTGCAAGCACATTCAACACTCCAAAAGACATCGCATTGGATTCTTCGAACGGACTTTATGTTTGTGATTTTTCTAATAACCGGGTGCTTTATTTTCCTTCCGGTAGCACATCTGCTACAATAGTCTACGGACAAAATGATTTTTCTTCGGGCCTCGCAAATCGTGGAGGAAACGCTGCTGCAAATACTCTTTCCGGTCCAACGGGAATTGCACTGGATAGTTTCGGCGGTCTTTATGTTGTAGATTCAAATAATCACCGGGTTCTATATTTTCCGAAAGACAGCACAAGTGCAACGAGAGTGTTCGGACAGAATGGAAGTTTTTCTTCAACAGTATCTTTCCCGGTTACGGCCGATAATCTGAATTCACCACAAAATATTGCAATTGATGCACTTGGCGGAATCTATGTTACGGATAATAATAATAACCGGGTTTTATATTACTGATCTCTTTTGTTACAGCTTAATTGCCCTTGTCATTTCGCGTTTGCCTGGCGGACCCTGAAGTTTTTCGACGGTGAATCCCGCATCCCGT
>JAIOQL010000427.1 GCA_021413405.1 Leptospira sp. | reverse complement strand
TATCCCAATGGCTGCGTCCAGGATTGAGTTCTGAGTCAGTGGTGCCCTATTATTTTTTCCTGATTTTAACGGTTCTTTCAGACCTGAGTTTGAAGCTCTAATTGCACGTTTTTGTCTGGTTCTTCCGCCCTGGCCTGGGCGTAAGTGAGCCACTTTCCTTTTTGTATGTCGAAGAGTTTGCACGTTGTAGTCGCTTTGAGATAATCTGAAAAAGTCGACTTTCTTTCAATCACATAATTACCATAAACCAGTTTGATTTCATCCAAAGCCCGGGGAAGATGATAAAATGGGATTTTCATATGCACATGATGAGGCATATGAATAAAAATGTTATGAAGAAAGAAATTAAAAAAAGGTGGAACATGATAGTTCACTGTTCCCAGGACCTGGCCGTGGAATGGCGTCCAGTCTTTGTGTTTCTTCCAGCTTATAGTGTCGCTGATATGATGAACATATACAGCAAACCCGATTACATAGTTAAACATGAAAAATGGAACAACGACAGTTTTTGCAAAAAGCCAGATCCCTGCGCCCCAACTGAAATCATTTTCAAAGCCTGGTTCGAACCCGGTCCCACCCATAAAAATGAGCGTAACTGAAGATAAAATAATAAAAGAAATAATGAGAAACCGGTCACGACGGGCTTCCGGATTTTGGGCTTTGAACAGAATCATACCTTTTAACCAGATCTCCACGAGGTAATAAATTCCAGCTCCGAATCTGGACCATGAAACACGATGCCAGATCTTGCCGATAAAACCCAGTTTTGCATAATCCGAAGGGGAAACAGGTCGCCATACAAAATCGCCTTCGATCTTAACCGTGTGACCGTGATGAATCCGGTTATGGCCAAAAACCCATTGATTGAAAGCATGAAGCGATGGTACCATAGAGATCTGCCCAACCCACCAGGCCAGCCTTTTATTCCGGAAAAGCGAACCATGAGCAGCATCATGCCCGATTATAAAAAGCGAGCTTATAGAGAGACCTGACAAGAACCAAAGCGGGACAACGAAATACCACGCATCCGTAAGAAAAAGACCGGTAATTATGAGAGCATGGACAAAAAGATCCCGGGTAAAATACAAAAGACCGAGATAGGTCGGGTTCTCCAGGCTTTCTGAAGAAACAGAATTTCGAACTGCTGATAAAGTGAGAACAGGTTGCATTATTTGCCTTCCTTCCAGTTAACCTAACACCGTTAGGCCATAACTTAACAGTGTTAGGTTTAAGTCAAGTCATTCTCGTATTACTGATTGCCATTTGGTAGCGCATATTGCCCGCATTCATCAAACGAAGCTGATAAAAATCCTATGAGAAAAATTCTGCGAGTAATTTACCAACAGCCGCAGGTTCTTCTTCCTGCAAAAAGTGCCCGCAATCGGGAAGAGAAGTAACAATGGCTTGAGGCAAATCTTTTTGTACCCTTGCCATCGTTTGTGCTACGTCCGGCAAAAGACGATCCTGCTCTCCATAAATAATCCGCACCGGACTCTTAATTTTAAACAGTTCGGCTGCGATTTTAACAAATCCAACCTTCTGTAGTTGTATCCCTGCCCGGGCAAGAGCAGTTCTTGATTCTTTGGAAACAAAAGGCGCCTGCACTGCGTGTATTACTTCTTCCTTTAAAACCGATGATTCGCAAAGACCTGCGCGCATTGCCTGCTTCAGTCCTTCCGGACTGGTCAGTTGATTACGCAATCCGGGAGTAGAAAGCTGCCTGACAAAATCCTGCACCGCATCTGACGTCTCCGGATAAACAAGAGTATTCAGAAGCGCTAATTTTGAAATTCGATCGGGATTTGAAGTAGCCCAATAAAGACCGGTGGGCCCCCCAAGATCGTGTAGAACAAGACTTAGATTTGAAATCCCAAGATTTTCCAGAAACCCGTCGAGGATTTCAGAAAAAAACTGAAACGAATATCTGGTATCCAGAGGCTTATCGCTTTCACCAAATCCCGGAAGGTCGAGAGCAATGACCCGGTTGTTTTCAGAAAGAAATGGAATAATATTTCTCCACAGAAAAGAAGAGGTTGGCCAACCATGCAAAAGCAGGATCGGACTTCCTATCCCTGCTTCGAGAAAACTCAGTTTCACTTTTCCAATCAGGGTTGTTTCTTTTTTTATTTGTGTAATCATGCAAAAAAAATTCTGTTTTCCGGGAAATAGTCAAATTAAAAATATTAAATGACTAAATATTATCTACCAATTTATTTGGCATTATGACAAATAAATTGTCAATATCAGAAGAAAAAGAAAGAGCACTCGGGATCGTTAGTCTAATCGATGAGGTGCTGCGAACTGGAATTCAGTTGCGGCAATTTGAAAAAATATTCCATTCAGACTCAGGTATGTCCGAAACGGAGCTTTCAATTTTTTTTGATTTATTCTCACTTGGCCAGCAAACCGTTCCTTCAATGGCGAGATCACACCACCAAACCAGGCAGAGAATCCAGCAGGTAACCGATATATTGTTGCGAAAAAAATTAATCGAAAAATCATTGAATCCCGCACATGCAAACTCGCCATTTTTTTCCTTAAGTGTCACGGGAAAGCGCCTTGCCCTTGCCATGACAAATAAAGAAAAAAAATTCTTCCTAAAATTCCCTATAGAAATAAGCCCAGGATCACTGGAAAGATCAAAAAAATTGCTGAAGGATCTGCGCCTAACCCTTCACTCTTTTCTTTTAAATGCTCAGCGGAAACACTGAATAAGGGATCAACCATTGTCTTATATTGATGCCGGATTTTTCCGGCTGATACAAAAAAGGAGAAAGCTGATCATATCTTTGTGGACATCCAGCCTATTTATTCTTTTCCTATTATCATGTATCTTTTGCTGATTTCCGGTTCTATGGTAATTTATCAAATCAGGGATGCCGGTAAAAAACTGCTCCATATATAGTGATATCCAATGAATAAAAATAAAATTAAACTTCATAATCCTGTGAGAACCTTTGCCTTGGCAGGATTGGTATTTTTAATCCTTGTTCCTCAATCTTCCAGTTCTGTTGAGCCGGATTCCGGGAACGTTAAAAAAGAAATCAGCGAAATCGCGTCCCGGATTGTTTCAAAAATGACTGATGAGGAAAAAATCGGACAGGTCATTCATATATCGATTCCGGAAAATTTCCTCGATGAGATCGCAATCGCAGAAATTGAAAAGATCAAGCCCGGCGGAATCATTCTGTTCGGGAAAAATATGGGAACTAAAGATGAAATTCGTGATCTGACAAAATCACTCCAGAGCGAAATGAAAAAAAAAGACCTTCCTCCGCTTTTGATTTCAACAGACCAGGAAGGTGGCCGTGTGATCAGGGCAAAAAAAGGAGTTACTGAATTTCCGGGAGCCATGGCAACCGGACAAACTGGCAATAAATCATTTGCCTATTCGATCGGAAAGATCACATCGTTCCAGTTGAATTCTCTCGGAATAAATCTGCTCCTTGCGCCTGTAATGGATATAAATAATAATCCGGAAAACCCAGTGATCAACACACGTTCTTATGGTTCAACCCTGGGAACTGTTTCTGATTTTGCAACTCTCTATGAACTTGGAGCACGTGAAGGAGGAGCAATAC
>JAIOQL010000426.1 GCA_021413405.1 Leptospira sp. | reverse complement strand
CAACCAGGCAAAATCCAAATTCATAGAAATGACCGAAGGATACCCGGTTACTATTGAATATCTTGCAGGCATTCTTTGGAGAATTCCCGGATTTGACGGAATCGTCACCCTGGAATCTCTGAAAAAATCTACATACATCGGTCTCAAGATGAACGCAGAATATTACAAAATTTCTCAGAGAGATATTCACGCACATCTGAAAGCCAGAGGGAAATCAATATCGCTTGGTCAGATAAACCAGGTAATGCAGGGACAAAAGGAAAATGAGGATGTTAATTCTGCCTTATTGGATCTGATCGAAAAGAAAAAAGGTGAGTTAGGCGACATGCCTTTGTCAACAAAAGCAGCGTAGTTTTTAATTTAAGAAAGGAGAGAAAATGCAGCAACTAATCACAAACGAAGCGGAAAAAAAAGAGGCTCTACGACGTATCGTGGAGCTTAAGGAGGAACTTGAAAAGAAGAATGTGAGCATTACGGATTTTCAAGCTGAGATCAAAACACACGAAGCAGCTATAGCAGCTTTGCAAAGTAAAATAGGA
Organism: Leptospira sp.; assembly: GCA_021413405.1. Classification (GTDB taxonomy): domain Bacteria; phylum Spirochaetota; class Leptospiria; order Leptospirales; family Leptospiraceae; genus JAIOQL01. The sequence goes on along the minus strand of JAIOQL010000426.1, from coordinate 880 downwards.
GATGCGAAATCAAAAATTACATCCCTGAAAAAAGAGAATCAGACTGAAACGAAAAAATTTCAGTCTGAGCTTGAAGGTTTGAAAACCGAAATCGCTAATTATGAAATTTCGATTGTATTACCTAACCCGGCTTAAAGGAGGAAACGATGCCAGCGAAGAAGAAAAAAGCAGTGAAGAAAAAAACAAAAAAAGTAAAAGTTCCCGCTTCGAAAATTTCAACCAATAAAGGTTCGAACGGAGTGGTTATGCAGGACGCTAAAAAATAGGAGGAGCGATGGCCGTAAAAAAAGAAACAAAGAATTTAGTGGAAATCATTCCATTAAAAAATCAGACAGCGCTCGTTGATGCGATCGCTGAATTGGGATCTGTTCAAAGAGAAAAAGAAAATCTGGTGGCTGGTGCAAATAAAAAAATGGGTGATATTCAAACACAGTTGCAAGCAGACGTTAGTCCGCTTGATGCGAAGATCACCTCAATCGCAGCACAGATAAAACATTTCTCTGATAATAATAGAGAAGAACTTTATCCCGATGGAACCAAAACCCGTAAACTGCCTACGGGATCGTTGCAGTATCGGACAATTCCAGCGGCGGTGAAAACGAAACTCACTCAAAAGATAACAGAGAAGATTTTAGTCAATGCTAAACTTCTTGATATGTTTAACAAGTTCGTTGAGAAGTGCGGTAAAATTTTCTTCCGGGTGAAGTTGGAGTTAAATAAGGAAGCGGTACTCGCAGATCCTTCCGGAGCAAAAAAACTCGGGATTGAGATTGGAGAAGAGAGTGAACGTTTCTATATCAAACCTTCTGAAATTGAAGCTGAGATAGAAGCGTTTCAGGTAGCAGCCTGATCGATGGATCAAGAAACACCTCCGGAAGAT
>JAIOQL010000425.1 GCA_021413405.1 Leptospira sp. | reverse complement strand
GCTACACCGTGGTCGTATAAGAATTCATAATCCTGTTGGGGGATCACACCGCCTGCAATAATTTTGATATCATCCGCTTTTTCTTTTTTCAGGATTTCTGCGAGCTGGGGGATCAGTGTTTTGTGGCCTGCTGCCTGTGAGGAAACGCCAATGAGATGAACATCATTTTCGATCGCCTGTTTTGCAACTTCACCGGGTGTTTGAAAAAGAGGGGCAACATCAATATCAAAACCCATATCTGCAAATGCAGTTGAAATTATTTTTGCACCCCGGTCATGCCCATCCTGACCCATTTTTACGACCATCATCCGTGGACGTCTGCCAAATTTTATGGCAAATTCTTCAACACGTTTAATGACTTTTGAAAATAATTCGTTGTTTTTGTTCAAGCCGGAGTAAACCCCACTGATGGTTCTGATTGTTGCCTGGTGACGGCCAAATACTTTTTCCATTGCATAAGAGATTTCTCCAACTGTTGCCCGGAGTCTCGATGCATGTATTGCGAGTTCGAGAAGATTTCCCTGGCCGGTTTCCGATGCCTTAGTGATGGCGTCTAACGCATTTTCGACTTCTTTTGTGTCCCGTTTTGCTTTTATTCCTTTGAGGCGGGTAATCTGACTTTCGCGAACTGCCGTGTTGTCTATATCCAGAATTTCTATCGGGTCTTCTTTTTTTAATTTGAATTTGTTTATCCCTACAATGACTTCAATTCCCTGGTCGATCAAAGCCTGTTTTTTTGCCGCAGACTCTTCTATTTTCATTTTTGGGAGTCCGGCTTCTACTGCACTTGCCATTCCGCCGTGATCTTCGACCTCTTGCATAAGTTTTTTTGCTTCAATGACAATTGAATTTGTGAGTGATTCAATGAAATAAGAACCACCCAGCGGATCGATCACCCTCGGGATCTGGGTCTCATTCTGGATAATAAGTTGTGTATTGCGGGCAATTCTTGCTGAAAATTCTGTCGGAAGAGCAACTGCCTCATCGAGGGCATTTGTGTGAAGACTCTGGGTCCCGCCGAGAACGGCTGCCATTGCTTCAATTGTAGTGCGAATTACGTTATTGTAAGGATCCTGTTCTGTGAGACTCCACCCGGAAGTTTGGCAATGGGTTCTGAGAGCCATACTCATCGGTTTTTTCGGATCAAATTTTTTCATTAGTTCCGCCCAGAGAAGACGTCCGGCCCTGAGCTTTGCTATTTCCATGAAAAAATTCATTCCAATTCCCCAAAAAAAAGAAAGCCTTGGAGCAAAACTATCAACGTTGAGTCCTCTGCCCAACGCAGTTTTCACATACTCAAGCCCGTCGCTCAAAGTATATGCTACTTCCTGAACTGCGTTTCCGCCCGCTTCCTGGATGTGATATCCGCTGATCGAAATAGAATTGAAACGCGGCATATTTTTCGAAGTATATTCGATGATATCTCCTATGATTCGCATTGAGGGCTTCGGGGGATATATGTATGTGTTTCGCACCATGAATTCTTTCAGAATATCATTCTGGATAGTACCCGAAAGTTCCTCAATTTTTGAGCCCTGTTCTTCACCTGCCACAATGAACATTGCGAGAACCGGGATAACAGCTCCATTCATCGTCATGGATACTGACATTTCCTTCAGTGGGATCTGGTCGAAAAGAATTTTCATGTCTTCAACGGAATCGATAGCAACACCGGCTTTTCCGACATCTCCGACAACCCGTTCATGATCAGAATCATATCCCCGGTGAGTGGCAAGATCGAATGCCACCGATAGACCTTTTTGTCCCGCTGCTAAATTTTTTCTATAAAATGCGTTTGATTCTTCTGCGGTTGAAAATCCTGCATACTGTCTGATTGTCCAGGGCTGATGAGAATACATCGTTGCCCGCGGACCCCTGACAAATGGATATATTCCAGGAAGTGTGTTTGTGTTCTGGAGAATCTCCAGATCTTCATAAGTGTAAAGAGGCTTCCAGATTATCCCTTCGGGGGAAGTCCAGTTTAGAGTTGAGGGATCTTTTCCTTTGAGATCGGCTTCCTTTGCTAATTTTTCCCATTCAGATACATCAGCTTTATCGGGCATGTTCTAATCCTGCTCATAGAGCAGTTCTTCCTGGGATCCAGAAAAGGAACCTAATTTCCTGGTAAAAGTAAATTTAGCCGGGTAGACAACGAGTCTTTTGAATGTCTGCTTCACGCTTCCCGAAGGCAATGTGAAAATAAGTGATCCGACAAATAAAACGCTTCCTAATGCGATGCTTACGAGTCCTATCGGTCTGATAAGAATTGCATCAATCATCATTTCCCCGCCTGTGGGAACTTCTGCCGCGTGTAAAGTTGTAGTCATGATAAATCCGAAAATGAAAAAGATAAGTAAAAGTTTTTTAAGTTTCATTTTGCCTTCCTGTGCGCATGTTTTTTCCGATGGTAATCCGGGAGTGAAAAAAGAACCGATGTTGCAAGAATGCTGATGATTGCAGAAAGGGAAATCCCGATCGGGATATGGATTTTTTCGATATTGATCAGCTCGCAAAGAAGCGGAAGAATCATCTTAACGCCGACAAACGCGAGTATGATTGAAACTCCCGTTTTCAGATGTTTGAATAAATCCATGATACCACTGATCATAAAGAACAGAGACCTCAGACCTAATATGGCAAATATATTAGAAGTGTAAACTATAAACGGATCCTGCGTTACAGAAAATACGGCAGGGATTGAATCTAAGGCGAACATAACATCACTTGCTTCAATCATGATTAATACAATCAAAAGCCCTGTTGCGACACGCTTCCCGTGTTCAACGACAAAAAATTTGTGCTCGTGGTGCTCTCCGTGGGCGACCGGAATGATTTTCTTAACAAAGCGAAAAATTGCAGAATCGTGCGGATCGGAAAATTCGTCCTCTTTGTGCGCAAACATTTTGTATGCAGTGTATATCAGGAAAAAGCCAAATACATAGAGTATCCAATAAAATTTGGCGACAAGCGCAGCACCCATTAGGATCATTATGGCACGCAATCCCACTGCGCCAATGATTCCCCATTTCAGAATTTCCGGCTGGAATGACGGGGTGACCTTGAATTTTTGAAATATCATGATGAAAACAAAAAGGTTGTCGATCGAAAGGGAATATTCCAGTAAATAGCCTGCGAGGAATTCCATCGTTTTTGTTTCGCCCCGATTCGGATCACCCGGGTCAGTATCATAAAAATATATAAAAGAAGCAAAAAGAAGCGAAATGGATACCCAAACCAGGGTTCTGTATCCGGCTTCTTTTACCCCAATTGTGTGGTGTTTATTCTTACTGAGAAGCCCGAGATCAATGATTAGCATAAAAATAATAATTACGTTGAAGACGAGGAAAAGGAGAACTTCTTTATTTATGTCTTGAATATTCATGTTGGATATTACCGTGATTCAGAATTAAACTTGCAGTCAGTTTTACAATAATAATAAATAAGCAGAACGGGGAAATTAATATGTTAATCACTTTTATAATTCTATCGGTCATCCATCTGGTTTTGTCCTTTTTTATGCCTGAAAGTCCGTATCCCGGACTCACAAAAGGCCTTCCGGTGCTATTTCTCATTATTTGCCTTTATTCAAAAATCGGTATTGCATCCAATTTCAAAAAATTCGTTTTTTTCGGGCTGATTTTTTCTCTCGCCGGTGATTTGTTCCTGATTTTTCCACAATACTTCCTGCCCGGCCTGATTTCTTTTCTACTGGCTCATATACTCTATATAATCGGATTTTCAAAGGGAGCCAGGTTAAATCCGGTACGAGCTATCCCGTTTTATCTCATTGGTATCCTGATGTTCTGGTATCTTCAGCCGGGGCTGAAGGATATGGCAGTTCCAGTCCTGATTTATATGCTCGCACTGGCCACAATGTGCTGGAGAGCGAGTGCGAGAAATTTTACAAACAACCATTCTTTTTATGCCGGGCTGGTCGGAGCAACGATGTTCCTTCTTTCTGACAGCATTTTGGGAAGCGGAAAATTCAGGGGCGGATTCCCGAATGAACATATAGCGATTATGTTTACTTATTATAGCGCGCAATACCTGATATTTGAAGCTGCAAAAACGGAATAACTATTGAGAAGTAATTAAATATTAGAACACGGATGTCCCAGATGAGACTGGTTTAGACTGATTTCTAAAAGATCGGAACGAAATTCGTCACCATCTCTTAACTAATTTCATTTTTCTAAAAAACACGCTATAAATTTCTTGATTTCAATTTCCTTACAAATATAATTTATATTAACAGCAGTTTCTTAAGGAGTATCCGATGCAATCATTGAAGCACACAACATTTTTAGAAGCAGTTGCTGCCTCTATCCAGCATGAAAAAGACTGCTTTGATTTTTATCTCAGGATGTATGATGAGATAGAGGATGGGGTTGTTAAAGAATTATTCCATCAGCTTGCTGAAGATGTAGAAGATCATATATTGGTAATTGAGGAAATCTATCAGAAAGCGGAAGGCGGTAAAAAACTTCCAAATCTCAAACAGCTTGCAGCCATTCACAAATTTCATTCAACAGCGATTCAGAAATTTATGAAAAGACTCGACCGGAATACTTCGAATAGCCCAAAAGGCAATGCGGTTGATGCAATACAAATTGCTCTCAGGGAAGGAGAGGACGCGAAAGAATTTTACGATAAGATGAAAAACAAATTTAAGGATCCGAATATTAAACTGCTTTTTCAGAGACTTGCCTATTTTAACGAAGAGAATCGAGCACTATTGACGTCTCAGTATTCTTTCCTCAAAGAAAGGATGCATGGAGGAGAATCGTATTATTGGGAAGATGAGGAACTCGTAAAAGAAGCGGCGATGTCCGGAGCGATTTCCCAAAAACCTAAAAAAACATCTGCTCCAATCAAAAAAAAGTCCATAGGGAAAAAGAAAGTGGTAGTCAAAAAGAAATCTGTGGCTCCGAAAAAAAAACCAAAAGTGGTCGCGAAAAAAACAAAAAAGAAGTAAGTCTGCAATTTTAGGGGTATGATTTTTTCTGGTTGAAGAGTACGATCACTGGTAATTGTTGTATTAGCAATGGACTATGAGAAAATTGACTGGGCCCGGTATCAGAAAGCCTATCCTGTAAACGAAGGGCTGATTTGGTTGAATAATTGTGGGACGACTCCCGCTGGTCGTTTTGCAACAGAGGCAGTAGCCAGTTACCTCGATGGCTATTCCAGAAATGGAGTCTTCACTGAAGTACAGAAATTCCCGGTTGTAAAACAAAACATATCAGAAATCCTGGGAGGGCTTCTGAATTGTGAACCGTCCACTCTGGCACTCATTCACAATACATCCGAAGGAATTAATTTTATCTCACATGGCCTTGGTCTTCATCCGGGAGAAAAAATTCTTCTTCTGGAAAATGAATATCCGAGTAATGTTTATCCCTATGAACACTGGAAGGAGAAGGGTGTTGAACTGGGGGTGGTCAATCTTGCCGACACTCCTGAAGAATTCCTCGCAAATCTTAAAAAAGTAATTACACCAAACGTCCGGGTTATCGCACTTTCCGCGGTTCACTGGTGCACAGGAATGCCTTTGCCACTGACTGAAATAGGGGATATATGCCGGGAAAGAAATATTGAACTGATCCTCGATGGAGCTCAGGGTGTAGGCCTCATCGATATGGATTTGAAAAAGATTGGCGTATCATACATGGCCTTTCCCGCATGGAAATGGCTTCTCGGACCGCTTGGTCTTGGCGTAATGTACGTCGCAAAGGAAAAGCTTGAAGCGCTCAAAGTTATTTTCAAAGGCCAAAGTTCAGTGGTAAGGGACGAAGAATATCTGCCTTATAAATCAGAACTAAAACATGGAACAGACCGGTTTGAATATTCTACTCCAAGTTTCACCGATTGGGTTTATTTCCAGGCAACTCTGATGATGCTGAAAGAAATTGGTTTCCAGAACGTTATGCGCCGTATATATGAACTGGCTGACTTTCTTTCTGCGGGTCTTCGGGACGCAGGGTTTCATATCCATTCCGATAAATTTCCGGGAATCAAAACGGGAATTGTCGCTGCAAGTAAACCCGGAACTGATTCAGCCGGACTTGTTGCGAAGTTAAAAAAGAATCATATCATTTCGGCACTCCGGCTCGGTCGTATCCGTTTGGCTCCACACATTTATTTGTCGGAAGAACAAATGAAAAAAGTAATCGCGGTTATGCGCGATTGATTCTTATTACACGGCTTTTCCCTGTTTGGGTTTTACTTTTCAGCGCGATCTCATTGTTTTTCCCGGCAACATTTTCATGGTTTAACGGAGCAGCGATAACAATCTCGCTCGGGATCATTATGTTAGGAATGGGAATTACTCTTACGATAGGCGACTTTGAACGTATATTCCGGTTCCCGAAATTTGTTCTGATCGGAGTTCTTTTGCAATATACAGTTATGCCGGCTTCCGGGTGGGTCATTTCCTATATGATGAATTTACCTGCCCCGCTTGCACTTGGTCTCATTCTGGTTTCTGCATGCCCCGGAGGCACTGCATCAAATGTAATTACATATCTCGCAAAAGGAGATGTTGCACTTTCAGTAACCATGACCTCTGTTTCAACAATTCTATCCGTGATTCTTACACCGTTTCTGACATTTTTACTCGCCGGGAATAAAATTGAAGTTAATCCGTATAGCCTGATGCTCAGTACATTTGAAGTTGTGATACTTCCCGTTGCGGTTGGAGTTGTTATGAACCGTTATTTGAAAAATTTTACCGCAAAAATTATTCCTGCATCTCCTCTGGTTGCTGTGATACTGATTACACTTATCGTTTCCTCCGTAATCGGATCTTCGAAAAATGAAATTCTCGAATCAGGCGTAAATCTACTGATTAGTGTCTTCCTGTTACATTCTTCCGGTTTCTTTTTCGGATATATAATCAGCCGTATAC
>JAIOQL010000424.1 GCA_021413405.1 Leptospira sp. | reverse complement strand
AGAAGATGCGTTTGCAACAGAATTCATAAACGCGTATGATCAGGGCTTCGATACTGTTGTCGGTGAACGGGGAGTTATGCTTTCGGGAGGTCAGAGACAGAGAATTTCCATTGCACGGGCGCTGCTTCTCAATCCTGAAATACTGATTCTTGATGAAGCAACATCCGCACTTGACACTGAATCAGAAAGACTAGTGCAGAACGCACTGGAAACTCTTTATAAAAATAAAACAAAAATTATCATCGCGCACCGGCTTTCTACGGTGCAGATAGCAGACAGGATATATTATTTTGAAGAGGGTGAAATTGCGGAATCCGGAACTCATTCTGAACTTATGGAATTGAATGGAAAATATAAAAGATTGTATGATATGAATTTCGAGGAATCTTAGAAATTTTTCCCTACTGAAAAAAGATGAATACCATCAACGAATTCTGTTACCGGATTCTACAAAGCGGGAATCTCGAAGATAAACTTTCCCCACCTCCAGAATCACTCATTGATGCAACAGTAACATCATGCGATATTCCGTGCCTGCCTGCCCGGTCAGAAAAAATCAGGTTTTCGGATGAGAAGTCAAAAATCCCGAGACTGGAACATTTGAACAAGGAAATAAACAGGGGGATAACACTCCATCATTTTGCGAATCATGAACTGATGGCTATTGAACTCTTTGCATTTGCAATCCTGAAATTTCAGAACGCACCGCGATCCTTCAGGCGGGGATTTCTGAGAAGTCTTTGCGATGAACAAAAACATATGAAACTCTACCTGAAAAGAATGCAGGAACTGGGAGTAGAATTTGGAGACAAACCATTAAATTACATATTCTGGAAACAGATACCGAAAATGCCCTCCATCGAAAAATTTTGCGCAATCATGTCGGTTTCATTTGAGGGAGCGAATCTTGACTACTCACTTATATATAAAGAGACTTTTGCGGAACTGGGCGATTTAGAAAGTTCTAAAATTATGGATACTGTCTACCGTGATGAAATTAAACATGTCAAACGCGGTCTGCATGTTCTGCGCCATTCAAACAATGAAAACCAAAATGACTGGAATTATTATCTTTCTTTGCTTGAGAAACCATTCACACCGAGACGGGCGAAAGGATACTATTATATTCCGGATTCAAGAAAACAGGTTGGATTTGACAAATTTTTCATAGAAGGTCTTGGAGAATATAGAGATGAATTTTCAATACGAAAAAAAGAAGTACTACCAGACAAATTAATCAATAAAATCTGATCGCGAAACAATATCTGCAATGGCAAAAATTTGGCGTTTAAATTCTTTGTTTGAATATGAATTAGGCGCCTATCCAGATCAACCAGTATTCAATAAATCAATTCTACGAAGAAATTCATCCATTGAAAAGTTATTTTTTTTAATAGCAGATCCGGAGGACTTTGTTGTAACAACAGATCCGTTGGCCGAGAGCACGAAGGAATATTTCGGGAAAGAAGAAATTCAGTTAGGAAAGGAGATCAATCATCTGGAGAATATTCCTGATGGAAAACTTGTTGAATGGGGTCAAACATCAATCGTTTCAGACAGCAAAATGAAACCTGATCCATCCATTATTGAACAATCGAAGTTTTTGAATTCAAAAGCAACCCAGGCAAAGTTTAAACAAAATACCGGGATATCACCTTTCAGAATTGGGGTAGGAAAATCGATCAACGATATTGAAAATTTCTCGATTAATATTGATAATCCATTTGTTCTAAAACAGGCATTTAATTTTGCAGGGAGAGGCCAAGTTGTTGTCCGAAATAGTTCAGATCTCAAAAAAATAAAAAATCTTGCCACCTGGACAGGAAGAGATCCGTTCGTTATGGAGGAATGGCAAGAAAGCCGGAATAGTGACTTCAGCGGATTATTT
>JAIOQL010000423.1 GCA_021413405.1 Leptospira sp. | reverse complement strand
GTTTTTCCCGGCCAGTTTTTATAGCTGACAGCAATTCCCGTCTTTGCTTCAGTCAGAGAACTGTTCAGATCCGCGTTATACTTTTTTGAAAAATATTTTTTATCACCGCGATGCATCGCGTTGTAGTAAAGCACATATAGTGCCAGGATGTCAGCATCCGATTCCTTATACTGGAATGAATTCTGGATCAAAGCCGAAAGTATCCTTACCAGGGAATTTATGTGACCAATCGTTGATGACTTTCCGATTGTAACTATATCCCCACCGAATTTTCCCTCTTCTTTTACAGGGATCCTGACTATTGAAATATCTTTGTAGGTTTGAGTCTTGCCCGGTGTCTTTTCTATCAGTTCAGAAATTTTTTTCCCGATCTCTATATCTTCCTGTTTTGTCTCCTGGTCTGCGCGGAGAGTGGACCGGTTCTGAAATTGAATTTTCCTGGAAGCCTTGACTTCCCTTTCGCTCAGGCCCTCTTTGTCCTGTGCAAACTGAACAGTATAATTTGTGATAAAAAGTAATACAGAAATCAGAAGAAAATTTTTCCTAAACATTGTAGCCTCGTCTGTCGTAGTTATTTCGGTTCTGGATTATATAACAATATGCAGTCTATTATGGCAACTATTTGATTTAGTCTACAAAAGTAAAAGAATTGATTTAAGAGGGGAGGATTTCTAACTTCTCCCTATGATCCTGAATAAGCACAAAACGTACAATTTCCTTCCTGGTCCGGCAATGCTTCCCGTTCCGGTTATGCTAAAAGCCAAAGAGGAGTTTCTGGATTATCAGGGAACCGGGATGTCAATCATGGAGATGAGCCATCGGGGAAAACATTTCGGCGAGGTGATCCAGGAGGCAGAATCCCTTCTCCGGGAACTCATGGGAATTCCTTCCGGCTATTCCGTCCTGTTTTTACCGGGCGGAGCCACTTTACAGTTTTCAATGGTTCCTTTAAATCTTTTGTCTGAAACGGATACGGCAGACTATTCTGTCACTGGTGTTTTTGCCAAAAAAGCGTTTGAAGAAGCGGCGAGGTTTTCCCC
>JAIOQL010000090.1 GCA_021413405.1 Leptospira sp. | reverse complement strand
ACAAAGGTCTTCGATCCCTTTTCAATCCATGAAAAATCTGCATATTCTTTTGGAATTGCCCAATTTTTGATTCCCTGTTCAACAGAAAGACGGCTCGATACATAAATCTTTGTTATTCTTTTGAACATTTTTTCATTTTGCTCAAAATTTCCCGGAATAAAAAGTAATTCGTAGTAAGGCCCTACATTAGAGTCCTCATAATTTGCGAGGACAAATCCTCCAAGTCCGCCCTTGTAGGCTGACCGGTCTTCAGCCGATAGAAATCCATTTTCGAGAATATATTTTTCATTGGATGGAAACAAAAAAACGAAACCGGTTCCGCGCAGGTTCCATGGCGGAGGGTAATTCTTATTAATTTTATTCATAATTTCACTCTATTTCAGTTGAAACTGATCTCAGATATGTTATGCTTACACAGATAAAGGAAGGAATATTTATGAACAGAGAAAAACTTTTTGGATTGAAAACCGGATTTATTTCTGATGCCGGTTCAAGTCTATTGAAACAGGGAATCCTTCTACGGCACAAAATCAATAAGAATCATCCTATCCCTCTGACATACGATAAATCCGAAATTGTCAAAAACTTGAAACTCCTCCGAGCAGGTGAGGGACCAAAACCAGCTAGCGGTCTTCTCATCGGAACCGTAAGAATGGGCTATGGCCATCACAGGATGGCCCTATCTGCATATTCCTGGGCTCTCTTAAAAACAAAAGACGTTTTCCTTCACGATCTTCTTGCGATTGAATCGCCTGAGGCAAGTGCGATACGCGAAATCGATAGTCTGTACAGTTATTTTTCGAGACTATCATCGGAAATCCCGGGGCCATTGGAATGGGCATGGGGATATATCACTTCACAAGGCAACGTAAATTCCCTGGTGCTGTCCACAATGCTCGCGGAAGAATATAAAAATCTGATGAGTGACCTCCCCACGGGTCTTCCGGTCATTTCATCTTATCCGATGAATGGTCAAATTGCGGTTGCCTGCGGTTTTCAAAAAGTAGTTCACCTGGTGCCGGATAACTACCCTCAATATTTTCTTCTTGTCCCGGGTGCAATGAATCTGGTTCAAAGCCAGGCCGCCTACATGCAATTTCTGAAAATGGGAATCCCAAAAGAAAATCTCGCAGTCGCAGGACACTGGGTTTCCTCTGATATTGTTGAAAACATAAAAAGAGATTCGAATGCGAGAATTAAACGGGCCGAAAAAAAGAAAAAACGGAGGCTTCTCCTCGCGATCGGTGGTGCTGGAGCACAGAAAAATTATATATTGGAATTGCTGAAATCTCTTGGAGACAAACTACGTAATAAAGAAATTCATCTACTGATAAATACCGGCGACCACAAAGAAATTTTTCACTCAATCAAAGAGAAACTGGACAAAGAAAAAGTTGACTATGAAGTGATCCGTGACTGGGACTCTGTCATAAAATTCTGCAATACATTCGATCTTTCTGCGTGGATTGATGCGAAAGAGGAAACTCCGGTCACTATTTTCCATTTCGGAAATTATTTTGAGGCGTTTACTGCAACAGATAAGTTAATCCGTGTATCAGACTTACTGATTACAAAACCATCCGAACTTGCGTTTTTCCAAATTCCGAAAGTTTTTATTCGACGGGTCGGAGACCATGAAGCAGCTTCTGCGTTCCGGTCCGTTGAACTGGGAGACGGAACTACCGAATGCAGGGAACCTGCGCATGCAATCGATCTTATCAATCTTCTAACTGAACAAAAGGAACTCTTTATACGGATGAATGAATCTGTTTTACGGAATTCCCAGGATGGGATTTATAGCGGAAGCAAGTATGCAGTTGAACTGGCAATGAATATGAAATAGGAATCGTTATTACTTCTCTTTCCACAGAGACTCAGAGGTACAGTTATCAATTTCACAAGCGAAACCCGACCAGAATTCTTTGATCGTTTGATCGGGAGTTTTTAGCATTTGTTTGTTGGATTCCCGACATGCATAAATACTCTGAGCCTTTGTGGTTCCATGGTCTGATCTTTTAGTTAAAAACAATTTCCCGGATCACGTCCGGATGACAATCTTCCCTTTCCAGTGATTTTATTGCCGAAAGACTTGAAAACCATTTTCCGTTTTCATACATTAAATCCATCCAATAGGAATAGAATTTTGCGCTTCCATTTTCGTTTACAATAATTACATTGAGGAATTCAGTATTCGCCAGACTATCTCTCAGAAACCGTTCTCCGGTTTTAACGGTTAATGTAACGCGTTTTGGCAATAACTCGTAGGATACACCGTCCTTTTGCTTCCGGATCTTTTTCATTTCCCATGATAAAATCCTGAGAGAAGCAATTTCACTTAACTTTAGCTTCTTGCTGTATGCAATCCCTTCCTTAAAATGCGAAAAAGACAATTCCTCTTTTCCAAAACTCCACTCTCCCCGAACTTCCCGCCCATCGCAAAGACGTAAAGATAAAGACATTGCTTTTTTTTCTTTTTCGCCCCTGGAATCCCTTGAATCTGCTGGTGAATTCAAGACTGGCTCATCAGGCAATTTTGGATTTTTAGGAGAATCAATTGAAAGAAGACTTAATGGTAGTAATGCAAAAAGATAAAAAATAAAAATCAAATTC
>JAIOQL010000422.1 GCA_021413405.1 Leptospira sp. | reverse complement strand
TGAAAATCTATTTTCGAAAATAGAAAAAGACCTTTCTGTTGTTTCACATTCTGTTCAGTCGCGCGGTCTCCGTCTTGTGAAGGAAGACAGGAATGAGCTCGTCGATTATGTAATGGCTATGTTTGAAAGCAAAGGCGGAGTTTCCGGGTTGCGAACAAATTTCGCTGACCTGGATGATATTACAACCGGTCTCAAGTCACATGAGCTTATGATCATTGCAGCCAGACCCGGACTCGGCAAAACAACTTTTGCCCTGAATATTGCAACGAACGTTGCATTAAAAGAAAATAAACCGGTAGCAATTTTCTCTCTTGAGATGTCGAGAGCTGAGCTCCTCATAAAAATGATCTGTTCGATTGCAAGGATAAATACGACAAGTCTGAAAACAGGGGCTATTCCAAAAACAGACCTCGAGAAATTAAAAAAAGCAATTATTGATGTAACCTCCGGTCCAATATATATAGATGACTCAGGTTCCCTGACTCTCTGGGAATTTCGCGGAAGGATCCGTCAGCTTCTGACAACCCAGCCACTTTCCCTGATCGTTGTTGATTATCTCCAGCTCATGAGTGATCCGGAGAACCGGGATGGTGGACGGCAACTCGAAGTAGCATCCATTTCAAGAAGCCTGAAACAGATGGCTAAGGAAGCGAACTGTCCGGTCATCGCACTTTCTCAAATGTCCCGGGCAATTGAATCCAGATCAAAGGATCAAAGACCCCAACTTTCTGATTTAAGGGAGTCCGGTGCCATCGAGCAGGATGCTGACATTGTTGCCTTTATTTACAGGGAGGACAAAGTGAAGCCGCCAGAGGAAGTGGACGAAAAGAAAAGGAATATCGCGGAGATCATTATCGCAAAAAACAGATCAGGTCAGACAAAATCGTTTGAACTGTTGTTTTCTCCGGAATATAGCCGGTTTGATTCAGTAGCACTGACATAAAAATAAGATAACAGGAATTAGGAAATGAAAGATTGGGTTTCGCAAAATTATAAAAACAGAAGCTGGGCCGGGGAACTCGGTGAAAAAAATGTAGGCCAGGAGATCATAGTGTTTGGATGGGCATTCCGCTCGCGTGACCAGGGCGGAGTGATATTCATTGACCTGCGGGATAGAACAGGTGTGATCCAGGTTGTTGCAAGAAAAGAAATCATTAAAGATGAGTTCAAGAATGCAGAAC
>JAIOQL010000089.1 GCA_021413405.1 Leptospira sp. | reverse complement strand
AGGAGTTTTTTCGAGCACTCTCTTGATTCCATCGAGGATCTGGTCCGTTGGTTCTTTCAATGCTTTTCTTACTTCATTGCTATCCAGTTCGAGTGTTCGTGGCAGACCGGAAATTGCATCCCGCCCTTTCACCTCCATCGTATCCACTTTTCTGTCTGCGTATGCATTTCCAATGGTGAGTTTAATGTCTTCTGCAGTTCTATCCCCAATCACCAGATTGTACTGATTCCTGAGATGTTTTATGATTGCTTCGTCAAATTCGTCTCCACCTGTGCGGATTGAATCTGCGATCACCATCCCACCGAGAGAAATCACTGCGATTTCAGTGGTTCCACCACCTATATCTACAACCATATTCCCTGCCGGTTCATGGATTGGTATATTTGCGCCAATTGCCGCTGCAAGAGCTTCCTCGATTAGAAAAATTTCACGGGCACCGGCCTGTTCTGCTGATTCGCGGACAGCACGGCGTTCAACCTCGGTTATTCCGGACGGAACTCCGATCACGATTCTCGGTTTTACAAAGGTTGTTCTATTGTGAACTTTGGCTATGAAATAGCGGATCATTTTTTCTACAGTTTCGAAGTCGGCTATGACACCGTCTTTCATTGGGCGAATTGCTACAATGTCACCAGGTGTTCTTCCCAGCATTCTCTTAGCTTCCTGTCCCACAGCCAGAACTCTTCCAGTGGATGCTTGAACGGCGACCACGCTTGGTTCTGATAGAACAATTCCCTGTCCTTTTACATGGACAAGGGTGTTTGCTGTACCCAGATCAATCCCCATATCGTTTGAAAACAGGGCGTATAAATTATCAAATATCATAAAAAACCATCTCCACCGCTTAGGGACCGCTGAATATAACTATATTACCGGATCAAGTTCCAAGTTTCTAATAAATTAGAAATTGAGGCTTACTTTATCAATGTTTTTAGCGCAGGTCATATTAGCAACTTGAAATTGATTTAAGCTCCGATTATCGGATATTAGTCCATTTTTTAGATGCCCGAGGACTTTTTCCAGAGAGGCACAAAGACACAGAGGTTCAATCTGTCATTCTGAACGAAGTGAAGAATCTAAGAGGGATTAGATTCTTCGTTATACTCAGAATGACGGCTTTTATTAAAAAAATCTCTGCGCCTCAGAATCTCAGTGGCTTACTATAACTGGTGATGCGTCACATGAATAATTAATTCGGTTGATAAAAAAAAGAAACTAAAATTTATAAAATACATTCACCATGAAAGAAAAGAACTTAGCCGCAATCGATTTAGGGACAAATTCATTCCATATAATCATAGTAAAAGTCCGGGAAAACGGAACCTTCGAATCGCTTGGAAAGGATAAGGAATCAGTCCGGCTCGGTAGCGGTTCGGGGATTGGGGATGTAATCACCCCGGAGGCTATGGAGCGGGGGATACTGTGCCTGAAACGGTTTAAGATTTTGGCAGAGAGGCAGAATGCAGAGATTCGGGCTATTGCTACAAGTGCTCTCAGGGAAGCTAAAAATAGGGAAGATTTCCTGAAAAAAGCCAGGAATGAACTGGGCATTTCAATCGAGGTGAGCGGTACAGAAGAAGCCAGGCTGATCTATTACGGAATTCTTCAGGGTCTTCCGGTTCTTGAGAAACGGATAATGATGGTGGATATCGGGGGAGGGAGCACTGAAATTCTGGTTGGCGAAAAAGGAGAAGTACTGTTTTCCCAGAGCGTAAAGCTCGGTGCGATCCGGCTAACAGATAAATTTTTTGTCGGGGACCCGATAACTGAACACGATATCAACCAATGCCGGCTTTATATTGAAGGGATTCTGTCTCCATATGCACGGGAGATTGAAAAGCTGGAACCTGAAATTGTAATCGGTTCCTCCGGAACAATACAGTCGATCGCTCAAATGATCATGGCCCAAAAAAACGAAGAAATTTCGCGAGGGCTGAACAGTTTTAATTTTACACGTTCTGAACTCACTGAAATAAGAGATGTACTTGATTCGGCTGATACACTGAAAAAAAGAACGAAGGTTCCGGGTCTTGATGCCAAACGGGCGGACATCATTATTGGAGGAAGTATCATTCTGGAGGAAATTTTTGATGAATTCAGTATTTCTGACCTCACGGTTTCAGAATACGCCCTGCGTGAAGGAATTATTTTTGATACGATCAAAAAATGGGAAGGAAGAGAAGGGACAAGTGTTCATCAGCTCGGAAACATCCGTCTCAAGGCAATCAATAATATTGCAAATTCTTTTCCGTTTGAGATAGAACACACACGCCATATCACAAAGCTTGCTCTAAAAATTTTTGATGATCTGACGAATTTGCATAAATGCTCAGGTGAGGAAAGAGAATATCTGGAAGCGGCTGCACTTCTTCATGAAGTAGGTCTTGGAATTTCTCACAGTTCCCATCACAAACACAGTTATTACATTATCCGGAATTCAGAAGCTATGGTTGGATTTAATTTTGAAGAAATTGAGATCATTGCTCTGATTGCTAGATATCACCGGAAAAGTTCTCCGAAACCAAAACATCTTGAGTTTCAAAAAATTTCTCCGGAAGACCAGGTCACTGTTAAAAAACTTGCCGGGATTCTGAGAATTGCTGACGGGCTCGACCGGAATCACAAAGGAAATATTGAATCAGTAACCTGTGAGATCCAATCAAACGTTGTTCTATTCAAGGTAACTTCACAGAAAGGCGTTGACCCGCATCTCGAAATTTATGCAGCCCAGCAGAAAAAAGAACTGTTCGAGGAAATTTTTCAGGTCAAGGCCGGGTTTGTAGCTCTTTGATTATTTTTCTCTGGAAAGAGTCTCTGCAAGATCAACCAGGAGCCTGATTCCATATCCGGTCGGGCCGTTGCATTGGGTTCCGGATGCTTTTCCTCTCCACGCGGTGCCGGCAATATCGAGATGAGCCCATTTAACATCGCCTTCTACGAACCGGGAAAGAAATTGAGCAGCTGAAAGAGTCCCGCCACCTTTGCCCCCCGTGATGTTCCGGATGTCTGCAATATCACTTTTCAAATCTTCTCCATATTCTTCCCAGAGCGGTAGTTCCCAAACCCGGTCTTCGGATGTAAGGGCAGCTTTTTTAATCTGTTCTGTGAACTCAGGAGAATTGCAAAGAAGTCCTGCCGCTTCATGTCCGAGTGCAACGATGACGGCACCAGTGAGAGTTGCGAGATCGATCATATATTCAGGCTGGTATTTTTTACAAACATAAGATATCACATCCCCAAGTACAAGTCTTCCTTCTGCATCCGTATTCTGGACTTCGACAGTGATGCCGTTGTAGGCAGTGTAGACATCGCCAGGTTTGATCGCTGCTGCATCCGGCATATTTTCCGCTACACCAATTGCTGCGATGACCGGGATTTTCAGCCCAAGTTCCGCAATGGCGGCTATCGTATGAATGGCGACTGCCGCACCCGACATGTCATATTTCATTTCATGCATTTCGCCAGCCGGTTTAATGCTGATCCCTCCCGCATCGAATGTCAGTCCTTTTCCTATGAGCGCAAGTTTCTTCTGTCTGTTGCTTCCTGCCGGATTGTATTCGAGGATTATCATTTTTGGTTTCTTGTCGGACCCTTCACAGACTGCAAGTATTCCGCCAAATTTTTCCTTTTTCAGCCGGTCTTCGTCGAACACAGTTATTCTCAGTTTATTTTCAGAAGCAATTTCCTTCGACCGGGAGACAAATTCTTCCGGTGTAAAATAATTTGCAGGAAGGTGTTGTATATGCCGGGTTCCGTTCACATGGCGGCTGACTACGTTTGATTTTCGCAGACCTTTTTTTGCCAGATCTTCATCTTTTTGGTTTTCGAGAACGAAATAAATGTTTCCCGGTGTGATTTTTCTTTCCCGGTAGGATTTGCTGAGCAGATCCACTGGGAATGCACCGATCGAAAGTGACGTGGAAATGTGATAAACCATAGCATCCGGCGAAATTTTTTCGGAGAGAGAACTGTCTATATGAATTTCAAGCCCGACTTCTTTCCATTTTATCAGTTGTTCTCCCAGCTTGATGTAACTTGACGCGAGTTTCCTGGGCTGAAATTTTGCTTTCTCTCCGAGCCCGATATAAATTATTTTTTCAGCGTGGAGCAAAAGCTGTTGACCCGCATCTCCCGAAAAGATTTTTTCATCAACAATTGAGGAATATTTTTTTTTGAAATGTTTTTTTGCATCCTCTTTGAAAATATGAAATATTTTGTAATGTGATCCTTTTGATTTTCCGACGGAAAAATGCAGTTTTGAACTTTCGATTTTCATTTTATCAGTTCCTCTATATCATTTAAAATTTCAATAACGTGGCCTTTCACTTTTACGCCATCATAGACCTTTCTTATTTTGAGATCATTGTCTACCAGGAAAGTTGTCCGGACAATTCCCATGAACTCCCGTCCCATAAATTTCTTTTTTTGCCAGACGCCGAATTTTTCGCAAATTTCTCCGGACGCGTCAGGGATTAAAGTGAAATTGAGTTTATGTTTTTCAGTAAATTTTGCGTGTGATTTTGAATCATCCTTTGATACACCGACAACGTTGAATCCAAGTTTCCTGATTGCACTGAAATTATCACGGAAGTCGCAAGCTTCAATCGTGCATCCCGGAGTCATGTCCCTTGGATAGAAATAAAGAACGAAGCCTTTCTTGCCGGAAAGCTCTGAGAGCTTTATTTTTTTTTCACCATCTAAGGTAATGTTTAAGGAAGGAATTTTTGCTCCAGTTTTCAGAATACTC
>JAIOQL010000421.1 GCA_021413405.1 Leptospira sp. | reverse complement strand
GGTTGCTTTTGCAACCTCGTGCCAGTCCCAGGCCTTCGCTTCGCTCAGGTGGGCCGGTCAACGTCGGATGCACGGGGTACGTTAAGCGACAGTGCAATGAATCATAAATTATGCAATTAATTCCTACAGATTATTATAAATGGAGATTTGTATCTTGGGCAAATTTGCCTGCTGGACATGGCAACAAAGCGTTTGATATCTACCTGCAAGCTTTTCTAAAATCAAAGAATGAGTATGTCGCAGACAAGGAACTCTTTACTGAAGAATTAAATATAGGACGACAAGCAGGACTTTACCTAATGAAATCAATGACTGTAGATGAAATTCTATTGGAACAAAGAAACAAAATGATAGGAAGAGCAAAAGTTAGGATTTTATCTGGGGAATTCACAATTGGAAGCAAATTCCAAAAACAATTTTCTCTGGAAGATCTTTCTGAAAAATCGACTGAAGTTGATTCTATGGCGATAAAAATACTTACTGTGTTGCACAGTATGATGAAACTCGATCCCTATCATTTCAAATTCATTCCTTTCGATATCGATTCTTTCCTAGACTTTTATGATATTAATCCGGATTCCTTTGCATATCACTTACAATTGCTTTTGTCTGATAACAAAATCGAGACAACGACATCTCCGACTTCCAGTGCACTAATATCTGGCTCGTTTATCATAACTAACATGGGCATTGAATATTTGCAAAAAACAGAAAGCAGAAGTATAATAAAGGATAACAATATGAAACAAGGTAACAAAATATTCATAGGCCATGGTAAATCTAAAACATGGAAAGAATTACAGGAATTTTTAGAAAAAAGGCTAAAATTAGAAATTGAAGAGTACAACAATGAGCCAAGAGCCGGAAAATCTATTAAAGAAGTGCTTGAAGAAATGCTTGAAAATTCAAAATTTGCTTTCCTGGTAATGACAGGAGAGGACGTAGATAAGAATAACAATATACATGCACGAGAAAATGTTATCCATGAAATCGGATTATTTCAAGGAAGACTTGGCTTCCAGAAAGCCATTATTCTTTTAGAAGAGGGATGTGTCGAATTCTCAAATATTCATGGGTTAAATCAAATTCGCTTCAAAAAAGACGATATTGTTGGAAAATCAGAAGAAATTCGTGAAATCTTAAAAAGAGAAGGCATTATCTCTTAGATTGCACCGTCGCTTAACACCGGCCGATCCGCTGCGCCGACGAGCGTCGGCTCGGGCTGCGCCACATTGCCTTCTGGCACTGCACTTGCTTTGCAAGTTCGTGCCAGGCCGTAGCCCTCCGGGACGGCACAGGCAACGTCGGATGGCCGGGGTACGTTAGACGAAATGACCCGGACAAACAAATTTAGAATTTTCTGAGTTAAAATCTTATGAACTTTAACAAACCTCCCAAATTTTCA
>JAIOQL010000685.1 GCA_021413405.1 Leptospira sp. | reverse complement strand
GCAATTGGCTCATCATCGTCTTCAGAATCCAAAACAGACCCCGACCCGGGCGCATCCATCGATTCATCAGAGTCAAGGATATTATTCAGCTCATCGTCGCTTAGCGCAATCGGACCTTCGTCTTCTTCAAGCCCCACGGTTCCGGATCCAAGAACATCATCATGCTCTTCCTGTTCAAATCCCTCTTCTTCGGTTATGTGTTCCAATTCATCCATGGAAAGCGCAATTGGCTCATCATCCTCTGCCGAATCCAATATCGATTCGTGGGAAGCCATGGAATCATCGGAATCAAGAATATTATTTAATTCATCGTCGCTTAACGCAATCGGACCTTCGTCTTCTTCAAGTGTGGTGCCACCGGTAATTTCTCCGGAGTTTGTATTAATTATTTTGTTGAGTTCGTCATCCACTAACGGCAGGGAATCATCAAAATCCAGATTCAATTCTTCAGGAAGTAGCCCGGATGTGTCGTGTTCATTCCCTGCCAGCGATGCTTCCTCGTCCAGGTTAAGTTCCAGATCATCTTCGTGACTATCAGCCAGATCAAAATGGCTTGAGTCTGCAATTTCACTTTCAAAATCCTCATCAGATTCATCCGATGAGCTTGAGATCATGTCAAGAAGTGGTTCATCGGAAAGGGAGTCATTTCCGGAAAGATCTACAGATAGCGAATCGGAAGAGAAATCGTCAAGCGAGGGCGGCTCCATCCCAGGATGTAAATCTTCGTCTTCAATTTCTTCAGAATCATGATCAGGGCTTTCTTGACTGGTACTTCCCCCAAGCATATTATCAATATCATCGAATGAAGGATCTTCACCAGTGGGAGCACCTTCCGTTTCGGCCGATTCCAGTTCCATGTCATCGAAATCCGGAAGAGGAATGTCATCAAGGGATAAGCCAAAATCTGATTCTGTTGAATCGCCCGACTCATCTTTAGAATTCAAATCGAATTCCGAAGATTCCGGAGAACCAAAATCAGGGTCTAGTTCCGAGAACATATCTTCGGAAGTATCTTGATGTTTTTTTTTATCAGCCATCTAATTTACCCTGTCCCCAATCTGGATGACCTGACCATCCAACAATTCATCGTCGGGATGCAAAAAATGTATATCAATATTATTAGAGTTCAAGCCGCCTGCCTTTTCAATCAACTTTCTGGCCGAATCCCCCTCCTCCATCTCATACATTCCAGGATATTTTACTTCTCCAGCGACCCTGACATTAATCTTCTTGGGTGGATAAATATTCCGGATTAAACGCCTATTACTCTTCAGGAATAAACCTCCCGTAAATAGTACTATAAGTGCTAACAGGATAGATGATTTCTTGGCGCCGAATTTGATTAAAATACCCTTTTTCTTTTATTTTCGGTTCAGCACTCCTGAAAAAAAAGGATTATTTACTATTTAGTTCTGGTGTATTAAAATTCTTACTTTTGCCTTCTTCAACTCCAGGGCTCTGTCACTACCCGAAGTGGGCTCTTCCATTATGATTTTCAGGGCAGATTGAGCATCACTCAAATCGATGTTTTGACGAAGATCTCCGCCATTCGTGAGTATATTGACTATATTTGATTTTACTTCAATAAATCCACCATCCAGAACCATTTCCACCTTGTTCCCGGAATTGGTTATTTCTAATATTCCTATATCCAATTCAGAGATAATGGGTGCATGATTGGATAGTATTCCAAAAGAACCCATTATCCCAGGAACCCGGAGATAATCAGCTTCCCCTTTGTAAATGACCTTTTCAGGAGAAATAACAGTAACTGAAATTTTGTCAACAGCCATCAATTATGCCTTGAGTTTGCCAGCTTTCTCTACGGCTTCTTCTATTGATCCAACCATATAAAAGGCCTGCTCCGGAAGATGGTCATATTTACCGCTAATCAATTCCTTAAATGAACGTACTGTATCTGCCAGTTTGACATATTTCCCAGGATGACCTGTAAATACCTCCGCAACAAAGAAAGGCTGTGAGAGGAATTTCTCGATTTTTCTGGCTCTTGCAACGAGAATCTTATCATCCTCTGAAAGTTCATCCATACCCAAAATAGCAATAATATCCTGTAAATCCTTATATCTTTGCAGAATTCTTTGGACTTCCCGGGCTACTGAATAGTGCTCTTCCCCCAAAACTTCAGCATTTAAAACACGCGATGTTGAATCAAGGGGGTCAACGGCTGGATAAATTCCTTTTGCAGCAATATTTCGTGAAAGAACCGTTGTCGCATCCAAATGTGTAAACGCTGTAGCAGGTGCCGGGTCCGTCAAATCATCAGCAGGAACATAAATAGCCTGAACCGAAGTAATCGACCCTTTTTGAGTCGAAGTAATCCTCTCCTGCAGCCCACCCATTTCTGTTGATAGGGTTGGTTGATATCCCACAGCACTCGGCATACGTCCAAGAAGAGCAGATACCTCAGATCCTGCCTGGGAAAAACGGAAAATGTTATCTACAAAAAGGAGAATATCAGTGCTTGCAGAATCCCGGAAATGTTCAGCCATCGTAAGAGCAGAAAGGGCTACACGTAATCTTGCACCTGGTGGCTCATTCATTTGGCCATAGACCAGAACAGTCTTATCAATAACTCCCGACTCTTTCATTTCCCGCCAAAGATCATTTCCTTCACGCGTTCTTTCACCAACACCGGCAAATACCGAAAAACCACCATGTTGCTTTGCAATGTTATTAATCAATTCCTGAATAAGCACGGTTTTACCAACTCCCGCACCACCGAATAGTCCGGTTTTTCCTCCCTTAATGTAGGGAGCCAAAAGATCGATTACTTTGATTCCTGTTTCAAAAATTTCAGTTTTAGGAAGAAGGTCTTCATAAGCAGGAGCCGACATATGAATGGAACGTCTTTCTTTTACAACCAATTCCGGGCCTTCATCAATGGTTTCTCCAAGGACATTAAAAATTCGCCCGAGTGTATTATTTCCTACCGGAACACTGATGGGAGCTCCTGTATCAGTGACTTCCTGTCCGCGAACAAGTCCATCAGTTGCTGATAAAGCAATCCCACGGACTGTGTTGTCCCCCATGTGTTGCTGAACCTCTACGATGATCTTTGCTTTTTTTCCGTCTTTCGTAGTATCAATTTCAAGAGCATTATAGATTTCAGGAAGATCCCCATTGTCGAATGAAATATCGAGTACTGATCCAATAATCTGTTTTATTTTTCCTTTGTGCATTGTAAACTCCCTGGTCTTTATTATTAATTCGCGCGCTATTACTTAAGTGAACTAGCGCCTCCTACAATTTCCGATATTTCCTGAGTGATTTTTGACTGTCTCACCCTGTTGTATCCTCTGGTAAGTATTTTGATCATATCATTTGCAGCATCCGTTGCAGATTTCATTGCAACCCTCCGGGCAATTTGCTCAGAACAGACTGCTTCCAGAATAGCCTTATAGAATGCTGTTTTTACAACAAGCGGAAGCATTGCTTCGAGAACCCGGGATGCACTTGGCTCATAAATCACTGATTCGTTCCTGGTCTTTCCGCCGGTAATCTGACTTTCCACAGGAAGTAATTTTACTACCTCAGGTGATTGAACAGATGATGACTGATAGACAGTAGAAATAATTTCAACGGCATCTATTCTCTTTGCGGCGAAAGATTCGAGGAATAAATTCGCAAAGAATTCAGCTTCTTTATAACCCGAAGAATCATCAATATTCGTAAATGATTTCGTAACTTCTGCCTTCGTGTATCTGAAAAAAGAAATTCCTTTTTTACCAATTACATAAAGCTCTATTTCCACTCCATTTTTTTTCAGTTCACTGATATGAGCTTTGGCCAGTCGCAATGTGTTTGAATTATATCCACCACAAAGTCCCCTGTTTGCAGTTACAACCAGAAGACCGATTTTTTTTACCTTCTCTACTTTTCTTAAATAGGGACTTTCTATTTCTGATGAAAGAGAAGACAGTGAACTCATTAAATCCCGGATTTTATCAGAAAAGGGCTTAGACGCATTCACTTTGTTACTCATTTTTTTGGATTTGGCAGTAGCTACCATTTCCATAGTACGGGTAATCTTTTTTGTGTTCGTTACCGAACTGATTCTTTTCTTTATTTCTCTTGGTGAAGCCAAAGTTTAGACCCTATTTAAGAATTTGTCCGAAGAAAATCAGCGGCGATATCTTTGATGGTATTGGAGAGACCAGCCTCGTCCTTGACAAATTTCTCATCGCGGATTCCTTTAAATATTTCCGGATGATGATGCCTTATGTGATCCAGAAGATATGTTTCGAATTTGCGGATCTTTGAAACCGGAATTGTGTCCATTAGCCCTTTGGTTACAGAGAAAATCACAACCACCTGTTCCTCGACTGGCATTGGTTTGGAGACCGGTTGTTTTAGAACTTCAACAATCCTGCTTCCACGATCTAACTGAGCCTGGGTTGATGCATCCAGTTCAGTTCCTAATTGAGCAAAAGCTTCGAGTTCGCGGAACTGTGCGAGATCTAACTTCAGAGTTCCTGCTACTTTCTTCATTCCTTTAATTTGCGCTGCTCCACCAACCCGGGACACTGATATCCCAACGTCTACTGCCGGACGGTTACCAGATGCAAAAAGATTTGATTGAAGATAGATTTGTCCATCAGTAATGGAAATAACATTGGTTGGGATGTATGCAGATACTTCACCTTCCTGTGTTTCAATGATTGGCAATGCGGTGAGTGAACCTCCCCCATATTTCTGATCAAGCTTTGCTGCTCTTTCCAGAAGACGGGAATGGAGATAGAAAACATCACCCGGATAGGCTTCGCGGCCCGGCGGGCGTCTCAAAAGAAGACTCATTTGCCGATAGGCGACAGCTTGTTTGGAAAGATCATCATAGACGATCATCGTTGCCTTTCCTTCATCATACATGAAAAATTCCGCCATACTGCATCCTGAATAAGGAGCAATAAATTGAAGTGGAGCAGGATCAGATGCATTCGCAGCAACAATGATTGTATAGGGAAGAGCA
Source organism: Leptospira sp. (assembly GCA_021413405.1). GTDB lineage: Bacteria > Spirochaetota > Leptospiria > Leptospirales > Leptospiraceae > JAIOQL01. The sequence continues at coordinate 1,101 of JAIOQL010000685.1, read as the reverse complement.
CCATTTTCTTTCAATTTTTGAACTACACCTGCGACCGTTGAAGCTTTTTGTCCAATGGCTACATAAACACAGATCACACCAGTATCTTTCTGGTTTATGATTGTATCCATTGCAATCGCGGTTTTTCCCGTTCCACGATCGCCAATGATTAACTCACGTTGACCTCTTCCGATCGGAATCATGGAATCGATAGCTTTGATGCCTGTTTGCAAAGGCTCTGACACTGGATATCTCTTTGAAATTCCCGGCGCAAGAAATTCAACGGGCCTGGTTTTTGTAGAAGTGATCGGTCCTTTTCCATCAATTGGTTCACCGAGTGGATTCACAACCCGTCCAAGAAGTCCTGCACCAACAGGTACTTCGAAAACTTTTCCGGTTCTTTTTACACTGAAACCTTCTTCAATGTGTTTGTATTCACCAAGAATTACGACCCCAACTGAATTTTCTTCCAGGTTAAAAGCCTGCCCCCGAATTCCGTTTTCGAATTCGATCAGCTCACCGGCCATTACATTCTTCAGTCCGAAGACTCTGGCAATACCATCTCCAACTTCAAGGACAGTACCGACCTCTTCGACCGACATCTCTTGTTTGTAATTTAGTATTTCTTTTTTTAAGATAGATGTGATTTCTTCTGTTTTAATTTTCATACAGTGTACTCCATACAGCGGATTTACTTTCAAGCAAGTTGCGTTTAATTTGTCTTAATTGATCTTTGATCGAACCATCGATCACAAAATCATTGAATTTGATAACAAGGCCACCTAACAGATCAGGGGAAACCGAGGATTCTATTATACATTCCCCTTTGAACTTTCCGGAAATAGCAGATTTAATTTCATTGAGATCTTTTTCTTCCAGAGGTTTCGCCGATCGCACAAAAGCCCTTATTCGACCTTTAATCCGGTCATGCCCAAGGGAAAACTGTTTAGAAATCTCTTCGATGTGATCGAGACGGTCATGACGGATCAGAAGACCAATGAAAGAATACAATAAATCACTGGTTTTTCCTTTGAATGCAGCTTCCAATGATTTTGCTTTTTCGGCCCGACCAATCCTAGGTGAAATAACGAATTCCCAGATACTTTTTTCAGATACCAATGA
>JAIOQL010000684.1 GCA_021413405.1 Leptospira sp. | reverse complement strand
CATCTATTGTATTAATAAATCAGATTCTGTCGATGACGACTTCGATCTGGAAAATTACTTCAGGTTAGGTTTGCAGGAAGTGATTCCTGTTTCTGCACTTGGAAGAAGAAATGTAAAACTTTTAATTGAGAAAATAAACTTTTATCTTCCGCAAGGTTTGGAAGAGACCGAAACAATTTCCGATTTCCGGATCAGCATTGTTGGCAAACCAAATTCGGGAAAGTCCAGTCTTCTCAATGCGATCCTCGGTTTCACAAGATCCATCGTAAGTAATATACCCGGAACTACGCGTGATTCAGTAAATAGTATTGCTAAATATAAAGATAAGAATATTGAAATAATCGATACCGCCGGAATCCGGAAGGCAAGTAAAACTGGCGATTCAATTGAGTTCTATTCTTACAGCAGGACTTTAAAATCCATAGAATCGTCGGATATCGTTGTACTGATCATTGATGCTACGAAAGGGATAGGGGAATTCGATAAAAAGATATTCGGGCATATACGTGAGAAAGGAAAACCGATCGTATTTGCTGTCAACAAATGGGATTTGGTACCTGAAAAAGATTCCAAAAGTTTCGATGAGTATAAGAAGGATATGATTGACAGGTTTTTTCCTGTTCAGAGTTTTCCGGTAATAAGTATCAGCGCGAAGGAAAATCAGAGAGTCAGAAAGGTTCTTGACGAATGCATCAGGTTGTTTGAAAAATCGAGAACGAAAGTCCCCACATCTGATTTGAATGGAAGACTGAGGGAATGGATGGACGAAGGTAAATTCAACAGCCAGGCCAAGAAATCGCCGAAGCTTTTATATGCGACCCAGATCTCGACCTCTCCGTTTAAAGTCCTGTTCTTTGTAAATGATGTCAGCATATTCAAACCATCGATGCTTGCTTATCTGAAAAAAAAGCTGGTGGATTCTTATGAGCTGGAAGGAATGCAAATCGATATTGAATTACGTTCGGATCGGGAAAAGCACCGGGAGAGAAAAAAGAAATGATCATTGTTTATCTTGCGTTATGTTTTCTGATAGGTTCTATCCCTTTTGGTTACGTCATTCCAAAGCTTTTTAAAAATATAGATATCA
>JAIOQL010000683.1 GCA_021413405.1 Leptospira sp. | reverse complement strand
AATCCTGATTGCGCAACAGGTGAACCTTCTTTCAGGCGGAGAAAAAGTAAAAATGAGCAAGAGGCTCGGAAATTTCCAGACAATGGATGAACTTCTTGAATTCCTGGGAAAAAGTGCCCGCGATGTTGGAAGATACTTTTTTGTAATGCGGTCAATTGACGTACCGTTGGATTTCGATCTGGATCTCGCAAAAGATGAATCGGAAAAAAATCCGGTTTTTTATATTCAATATGCACATGCGCGAATCTGTTCTATTTTCAGGGAAACGGGAAATTCCTTCAGTTCTGAAAATATGAATACGTTAGGCGAAACAGATGAACGATCAAGGCTTTTATTCTGGCTTGCCAGGTTTCCGGAAGAAGTTTTTGATTCCGCACAAACGATGGAACCTCACCGTCTTGCAAATTATCTTCAGAATCTCAGCAAATCGTTTACCAGGTTCTATTCGTCGCCGGATAACAGACTAAAAACCAGTGATGAGAAAACAAGACTGGCCCTTGCGTATATTTGCAAAGCAACAGCAATTTGCCTTAAGGAAGGATTATCGATTCTTGGGATCAGTGCCCCCGAAAAAATGGAAAAGGAATAGAACTGATGCGTCCGGAAATAACAATCATAGGGACCGGATCAGAAATCACATCGGGAAAAAGCATCGATACAAATTCAGGCTGGATTGCAAATGAGCTTTTTGGTCTTGGTTTTCACGTTTCCCGTTTCATAGTTTTACCCGATAACCCCGGACTCATAAAAGAAGAGATCAGGAGAATAATGAAACTTCCAGGAAAACACTTCATCCTGATGACAGGAGGACTTGGCCCGACCGAAGATGATTATACCCTCGAAGTAATTTGCGGGATCGGCAATTGTAAACCTGTCAAAAACCAGAAGGCCTATGAAAAACTGAAATTCGTGTATGAATCGCGGGGAAAGACACATAAAGATATTCTCCAGATCGCGGAAAGACAGACATTTCTACCGGAAAATTCGATACTCCTCGAAAATGACAACGGGATCGCACCCGGATTTATTTGTACGTTAGACGACAACTGCCGGATAGCAGCTTTTCCCGGTGTTCCCCAGGAAATGAAACCTATGTTCCGCGACCGGTTTGTTCCGGAATTCAGAAAAATTTATTCTTCTGAATCGATATATTATGGATCCAGGTTTATATGGTGGACCGGTGAATCTCTTTTCCAGGAAAAGTTTATCAGTAAATACCGGGATCTGATAGGCAAAGGAATTTTATGGGGAGTCACGGCCAAACGGGGTTACATCAAAGTAAATTTTCAGTCTCCTAAAAAAGAGCTGATTGACGAAATTATTTCGCTTACCAATTCCGAATTTCCGGAAATTGTGAGCGGTGACATATTCGCTGACATCCATTCACTCCTGACCGGAAGTAAACTGACTCTTGCCACAGCTGAGAGCTGCACAGGTGGACTCATTGCAAAGATTATCACTGACACGCCGGGTTCATCAGAGTATTTTCTTGGCTCCATCGTTTCATATCATAATGATATTAAAGCAAACCTTCTCGACGTTAGCAAAGAAACCCTTGCCGAACATGGTGCGGTCAGCATGGAAACGGCAAAAGAAATGGCAGAGGGACTGGAGAAAAAAATGAATTCAGATTATTCAATCTCAGTAACCGGGATTGCCGGTCCAGGTGGCGGAAGCAGGGAAAAGAAGCAGGGACTCGTTTTCATCGGAATAAAGAAAAAAAATGAGACCGCCGGAGTTCAAAAATTTAACTTCCCATTCACAAGGGAAATATTCAGGGAGAATGCGGCAAATTCAGCGCTTTTTCTTCTTTATAAACTGATTTGCCGGGATCAAAAATGATATACCACATCATAGGATTTTTACTCTCTTTTACAGCGACTTTTTTCTGGGCCGGAAACCGTTTTTCTCCGGCGGTATACTTCCAGGAGAATTGGGCATGGAATAAATCCGGTGACTACGGGATGGATGAGGACAGAAGATTAAAAACGAATCCAAAAAATATTCTGAACGGTTACAAATCAGGAAACCGTTTATTTTTTTTTCATGAGAATAAAGCTGTTCAGGCGGATGACACTGCAAAAACCGAGATTCCGCTTCTTGGACGCGGATTTCTGAAATATTATAAAATTGGTAAAACAATTTCTTATTTTTCAGGAGACAACGAACTTCTATGGGAGAAAAATTATAAAAGTTATCCAAGACCGGATCTGACAGGGGATCTCATCCTGCTCGTGTCGGGAGACAACAACCAGGTTTTAACGATAGATATTAATGGAAATCCTTCCGGGATCAGACAAATCGACGGCCGGTTTCTAACAGACATTTCTTTTTCATATAACGGTTCATTCCTGATTTTTTCAGGCGGCGAATCTGCAAGACTCGACAAAAAAGGGAACAGTGTCTATTCAACCGTTTTTGAAGATAAATCGATACTGACCTTCAACAAAAGTTCAGCTTTGTCGCCTAACGGAGAATTTGCAGCAATCCATACGCTCATCGGAGAATCAGACTTCATATCGCTCCTTGATAAAAACGGAAAGATTTTGCATAAGACCCGGCTGGAACAGGTTTACCCGCACAAGCTTTACATAGGTATATCTGACAACGGAGAATTACTAGTAAACCTGCCTGAAAAAATCATTCTTTTCGGTCATAACAATAAACAGATATTTCTGTATGAAAAGAAAAACAGGGAAGGAAACTACCAGGTTGCCCACAGCACCGGTAATTTTTTTGCAGCATCGGCGGATGGAAGAATACTTATCCTTGACACGCGGGGAAATCTTTTGAAAAATAAACAGGTGCATTCGTGGCCAGTGCGCGCTATTCCTTCAGGAGAAACCAACTCGTTTTTCATAGAAACACAATCCGAAATTATTTCATTCAGAAAACTGGATTAATGGTCATAAATAGAAAGTGATTTGTAAGATTTTGTTGCTTTCACTTCAATTAAGGCGATGATTTCCGTGGCTACATCCTTTTCAATATTGAAAATGAGATGATCAGCCACTTCCCGGCATATATACAACCCACGTCCGTGAGAATCGGCAAGACCCAATGGAAGACCGGTTTCCTCATTGGTGCTTATGTGACGATCAAGTCTTCTTAATATTTCTTCCTTTTCGAGAGATCCGAATTTATCCTTGATCACAAAAATAAACGTATTGTTATAAATTCCATAACCAATCGTGAAATAATCACGCTCGGTCAGCTGGATATTTTCCAGCGGGATCAGGATGTCGCGTGACGGAAGTTCATACTGGTATTTAGCCTTACCCTGGCTGTCCCTCGGTGCCCGGATCATTGCATTCGAAGTCAATTCTTCGAGAACCTGGTGAATTACATTTGGCGCGCCTTTTTCCTGCATAAATTTCGCAATTCTGTTGCAGATATGACTTCTTTCCTGGTCAGACCTGATTGTTTTGTAGGCAATTCCCTGTTTTGGTGGTTTCTCAAAACCTGAATCCTGGTTCTTATCGTTAATGCTAAAATTTTTATCAAAATATTTCTCTACACCAAATATATCCTTAGTAAGAAGTTTGCGAACCATTATAGCAATAAAACTTATATCAAGAAATGAATACTTTGGAATAATATTCCAGATCCCGTGTTTATATGCAAAGTGAATGTAGTCGTTAATATTATACGCTGTCATAAGAGCATATAACGTATCCGGAAAATGTCCTTTAATTGCCTGTATCAGATCTATTCCGGATTTACCGGGCATCCTGATATCGGTAAGAACAAGATCTATTTTTCTCTCTTCCAGAATTTTAATCGCATCTTCATAATTCTCAGCATCGAAAACATCATAGTCCGAAGATAGAATATCTTTTATTGCTTCTCGAATAGAATGAATATCATCTACGATCAGAATTGTTTTTTTCAGGTTCATTCTATTGTTTTTTTTCTTCCTGGCCGCCCGGGAGCGAAATCGAAAACCTTGTTTTTCGGTCAAATGACTTTACATTTATTTTTCCTTTGTGCTCCCTGACAATTGAATGACAGATGGAAAGACCAAGCCCTGTTCCCGCAGTGGATTTTTTGTTCGTGAAGAAAGGATCAAAAATCTTATCGATAATGTTCGGAGAGATTCCTCCGGCATTGTCTTCCACAATTATATAATGCCAGTTTTTAGTTTTTCTAACTTCAACCCGGATCGTTCCACTGTTATAATCGAAAGCCTGGAGAGAATTACGGAATAAATTCAGGAGAAGTCTCTCGATTTTGACAGGATTAAAATAAAAAATTGTGTTCTCTTCACATTCAATCTCCCATGTT
>JAIOQL010000420.1 GCA_021413405.1 Leptospira sp. | reverse complement strand
ATTAAAAATAAGTTCCCTAAGATTGCCTGAAGAGCAAGCCGGATTTGAGCATGATTCCTTTGGATGGTTCATTGGATGATTACGTAACTTTAATTAAGACGATACAAAGCTTTAATTTCATATGATCGATTGAATTTTTTTTTGAATTTTTTCGGTTACCCTAATCAAGGTAACACTGATCCCGCCCTCGGAAATCCCGAGAAGCCCCGAAATCAATTTGTATGGCGTTCTCGCTAAGAAATGCCCTTTATTCTTTTTTACCACTAATTTACGGATTTGCTCATATTTCTTGGCAATAAGTTGATCTGTACGGTTCTGGAGGGGTGAATTTTCCTGGAAACCCTCAGTCTTTTCCTTAATTTTCGCTTCTTTTAATTCAAGGATATTGTTATAAATTGAGGTAATTTTATCCTCCATTTCCATGTTTTCCTGCTCTCTATCAGACAAAAGCTCCCGCATACGGAGTATTTCTTTCGTTAACTCGCCGGAATTCAGGCCGGTTTTCTCCAATATATATTCAATTTCATCCTTTTCCAGGTTCAGGTAATAAATAAAGGAGAGCTTAAAAATCACCCGGTTTTCCAGCTTGATTTCAGACAGTGCCTCGCGGAATTTCTCGGAGTAATATCCTGCCTCTTCTTTCATCCCAGCCATTTTATCAGGCTCATTCTCGATTGTACTATATTCAACGCCATCCGAATTGACCTTATAATTGGGATTCGTCTTGATTTCCTTTTTAGTCCGTTTCCAGTCAATGAGCATGTTCCGGAGAACTGAATAGAACCAGGTTTTGAAAGCGGATTTTCCGATGTATGTCTGGAAACGCTTCCCGGATTTCAGACGCTCGAATGCATAGATGAAAAATTCCCCGGCATCATCCTCAGAAAGATGAAAAACCTTCATCGGAAAGCTATAAATATCCTCTGAAAAACATTCAAAAAAACGTTTCAGGGATTCTGGATCGCCACCAGCGCATGCCTTGACGAGTTCCTGTAGTTCTTCTTTTTCAGGTTTCATAATCATAAAAAAACGTAATTTCCAGGGACTGAATAGCCAATTTTATTTGCTTTCATTCCTAAAAGTCATGAAAATTCTGCTATATATACATGAAAGCAGTACTCATATCCAGTATACTTATATTTGATTTTTTTTTAACCATTAATTCTGCCCTTCCGGTTGAAAATCATCAGGATTTTCCCGGAAAGAAATTTCTTTGGCCTATTAAATCTGAAAAAATTTCCGAAAAACTTTCTTCTCTTTTTGGTGAATCAAGAGGAGACCATTTTCACAATGGGCTTGATCTTTCCTCCGCAAATGAAGAAGTCAGATCAATCGCCGCCGGGAAAATTGTCTATTATAAATACTCGGAAGACTTTCCATTTGAAAATGAAACAGGAGCCGGAAACAGTATCTGGCTATCCCACGGTGAAAGTATTCTTTCTGCGTATTATCATCTGAAGGATGGAAAGATTAAATCTCTTTCGGTAAAAAATTCCGTTGATCAAAACGAAAAAATCGGGATTTCCGGAAACACCGGACATTCAAGCGGTTCTCACCTGCATTTCGTAATTGCTACCGAAAATGGTAAAAAAATCATCAACCCGCTAAAAATACTTCCGCCCGTCCAGGATTTTATTTCACCAGAAATTGGAGGACTCACTATAACCGTTGGTGATAAATTTACGAATATTAACGATGGCGATTATATAAATGTTTCAAAAAATTATCCGATTACTGTCGTAGTGTTTGATAAGGGAGAAAAAAGCGGGCAGCGTCGCGGGATAAGGGACATTGCGTTCACGTTCAATGGTAAGCCTGTCAAAGAAAGCAAATTTAGCGAGATCTCACTCTTACGGGGCAATTGGGTAAGTGATGATGGTTTGCCATACGATGAACTGTTTTTCAATGACAACTATCTGGTTGGAGATCTGCCTCTCAAATCTGGTGAAAACATAATCAGCGTTGCAGTGTCAGATTTTCACGGAAACACAGCGAACAAAATGTTCACTTTTTATGTTAACCGGATAACTTCAAAGTAAAAAATTCCTGATCCAGCTAAGCATGTGCTTTCGCATAACTTTTCAGTTCTTCTCCGATAGTACAGAAAACAGAGTTGTCTCCCAGAATTTCTGTCAGACGCATAAGCAATTCATTTGTAGGTTCGATGGAATAATGAGGATGTGCTTTGATGACTTTTTTTTCTTCTGAATTCATCAGAAGGTGAAAAAAGACGGAAGAATTTCCTTTGAAAGAAGTCAGGATTGCATAAAGTCTCATCACGAGGTCAGGATTTGCGAAATCAGTTGTATCGATTTTAATATGCAAGGCCCGTTCGAGTTTCTTCTCCAGATTGTCATCATTCAAAATTTCTATTGAGTTCACAATAACCTGTCCGCGAAGATCTGATTCTCCAATTTCTATTTTATCCAGAACTCCCCTGATAAAAACTGCCTGATCTTCCTTGATGAGTTCTTTGAATTTTGCATATGTCTTTGGAAATGCAGTACAATCTATTTCGCCTGTAAAATCTTCGAGTTTGAAATTCATGAACTCATCATTTTTTCTGGTAAACTTTACTTCGGGTTTGGTTATTATTCCAGCTAATTCGACTTTTGATCCGGATGAAATAGTATCTACTTTTTCAATAGAAATACTTTTCATAATTTTTAGTTTTGCTTTATATTTATCAAGAGGGTGACCTGAGAGAAAAAGTCCGGCAATCAATTTTTCACGCTTCAGCTTTTCATCAGCTTCCCACTCTTCGGAATTTTTTGGAAGATTGAGCGCATAGGACTCACCGGAAACACCCATGAATAAAGAACCTTGTCCTTCCGATTTTCTCTCCTGCTCTTTTTGCGCATATGCGCTGAGAGAATCGACGGATTCAAAAAGACATTTTCTCGAAAAACCAAATGAATCAAGAGCCCCGCCCTGGATCAATGCCTCGAGCACTTTTTTATTAGAAAAGTGCTGGTCCACATTGGACAAAAACTCATTGATTGAGCTGAACCCGCCATTGCGCTTCCGCGATTCAATAATATTATTTGCCGCAAGCAGTCCTACGCCTTTGAGCGCAGAAAGACCGAAGCGTATGCTGTTGTTTGCAGGAATACTGAAAGACGCCTC
>JAIOQL010000675.1 GCA_021413405.1 Leptospira sp. | reverse complement strand
TTAACGTCCCATCCTAATGCAATTAAAAATTTATCGATAAAATCACGACGGGCTTCGGCTTCTTGATATTGCTGAGAAAGAAAATACTTCTCATTGGTCTTGAAGTCGTGAGCCAATATCTTAACCTGCTCAAAAGCATTTTCAAAAGAAGCTGACATTTTTTCTAGAATATCGGTGCAATTAATTTTTACAAGGCTACGCAAATATTCAATGGAAGTATTTTTTTGAGTTTATAGAAATATATTTACTATACCAGTATGCCCGTTCCCCTCTTTGACGAACTTTTTAATCCATTGCTGCAAGCTCTACATATGCTTGTCGACACACCCTCCGTATCTCCTGCGGATGTAAAACGCTTTGTGAATCAAACTCATAGGACTGCGGCGGTAGATGAAGAGGAAGTGGAGGAGTCCGAGGAGCTGGTAAAAGAACTCCGATGGCAAGACGAAGTATTGCACGCATTAAGAACCATGCCGCCTGATGGTTTTGAGCGTTTATGTCAACGCATTCTGCGTGAATCCGGATTTATCCAAGTAGAAGTAACGGGAAAAAGTGGCGATGGAGGTATTGATGGAAAAGGCGTCGTAAAACTCAGTGGTTTATTATCTTTCCATGTCAGTTTCCAATGTAAACGCTACAAGGACAGCGTTTCCGCATCCGCCATCCGTGATTTTCGCGGCGCAATGATGGGCCGTGCGGATAAGGGATTATTTCTTACCACGGGAACGTTTACTCGTGATGCGCGAGCAGAAGCTCAACGTGACGGTGCTCCGCCTCTTGATCTCATCGATGGCGACGATCTTGTTCTCATGCTCAAAAATATGAAACTTGGCGTTGAAGTGAAACAACGTATTGAAGAAGAAATCACTGTTCACCGCGAATGGTTTCAAAAGATATAATCGATCTTCCTGCGCTGCTTTCCATAGGACAAGTATGCGCCACATTGTTCGCGGGTTTAGGGTTATTGCTGACGGCGCGGGCATTTCGCAAACGAGCGCAACAAGATCGGCAGGAAATTTTATTTCGATTTTGGGCCGAATTTTGGAAGGCAGAGAAACCGGTAAAATTATTTTACGAGATCGAATATGGTCATTTTAAATACACGCCAAATTTTCATCTAAGTCGGGATGAACAGGCTTTAGATCAACTGCTGGGGCATTTCCAGTTTCTTGCCCTGCAATATAAAACAAGGCTTTTAAGGGATGAAGACCTCGAGGCAGTAGCGTATTTTTCACGGCGCATTTTTGAAAATGCAGAAGTTCAAAAGTACCTGAATTTTTTACAGGAGTGGGCGGTGCAAAATTCTATAAAAAAGCATCCTTATGCCGATGCCATAAACTTAAATGCGAAAATAAAAAATCTATACCAATTATAGTGAATAGTATTTCATCAAA
>JAIOQL010000674.1 GCA_021413405.1 Leptospira sp. | reverse complement strand
AATCAAGAGAAATTGATTTTTTATAATTTTTTATGGCTGTAGGGACATCTCCCTTGGCAACGAAATAATCTCCCTGCTTTTTAAATAGTGCTGCTTCTTCTATATTTTCAGACTCCATTAATCGTGCGACAGTCATCGGTTTATTTTCTATTAGCCGCAAATATCCATCACCCCGAAGCTGAAGTCCAAAAAATGTTGTATTGAAAATTGACTGAACTTTGATTTCGCCTACAATATTTCCGTCACGGTATGATTTGTGATCAGGATTTTTTTCCAATAAATAGAGAGTCTGTCCGATTTTGAGTCCTGAACTGTTATGAACTGTGACGGTCACATTATCTAGACTTGTATCAACTCCAAGTTTATCACCTAAAAGACAATTTTTTTCGCTTTCGAGACAGGATGCTTTTTCTATACTTACAGTCTCGCCAATCACTATCATTTTTATGTGATGAGAGGAAGTATCCCGAAATGCATATACGACTTTGTCTCCTTTTGTTACGGCTGGCAGGGAAAGCCCGGAAAACAAAAATATACATATATAATATAACATTAATTTCACATTTCTATTTTCGGAAGAAATAGAATTCTAATCCTGTAATTTTTGTAAAAGAAAGGTGTGCGTTAATGCTAAAACTTGCTCAAAGATGTAATTGTGGCGAAAAATGAAAAAATCTTCTCTAAATCGCAATCCTGCACGTAACTTTTTTACCTGATATTAATGAGCAGATGGATGCAATTCATGTAGAGTAATTCCTGGCTCAATCCCGAAGGAGGCGGAAGATATGCCACTTTATCCGATAGAACATCCAAGGACGCAGTCCTCTCTCCTAGTGCCATCACGATTCCTCGATGATTTTAATCAGCGTACGGAGAGAGGAAAACGCGAAATTTATTTTCATTTCCTCATTAAAAGGTACGGTCAATTAATAATGTCGGGAGGACTCGGTGAGAGGGAATCAGTAAAAAAAAGATTTCAAGATCCGGGAAAAGATCTCGTGAAAAAGAATTTCAGGCCGTCAAATCAGGATTGGATTCAGTTCGATACATTGTCAGATTATCTTGGTCTTTCGAAAACCGCGTTGTTTACTTTGCTTCTGATCCTGGATATCGCAGGATGGGACACC
>JAIOQL010000416.1:4090-8899 GCA_021413405.1 Leptospira sp. | reverse complement strand
AATAATTAAATATTTAAAATGATCCAGTAGTTGCAGCCGGGTCAGAAGTCCACGGAGACGCAGGTCCCAGTTTGATATCAGGCCGAGACCAATTCCTGATTTTTGCAGAAATTCTGACAAAACATAAAAAGTCGGATCGACCATCCATGTATCCGGGTTGTCAAATTTTTCCAGAATGGAATGATAGACTGCATCCGTGAGACCGGTTTTATCGAGTTTTGATAGAAATATCTCTATCAGTTCCCGCCAATAGCCCTCATTTCCTTCAGGATGACCTGTGTACCGGTCCCGATGATTTTCCGGATTTTTTTTCGAAACCTCAATCCATGCTTCTGAAAAAAATTTTCTTACATTTTCAGAATCGTCGGGTGATCTGACCACACCATGTGATTTCAGAATTTCATAGTAAATTTTCCCCGCGTTTTCACGCAGGTGAATAAGCGTATCGCCCGCATCCAAAAATAAAAATCTGCTGAAGTTAGACGACATTCACTCCCATTTTACAAGTTCGTCCTGGAGCCTTGTAAAGATCTCCTGGTAGGCTTTCTTCAGAGCACTATTCTTGTCCTGGATCACCGCCGGTATCCCCGTTTCTCCGGATTCCATAATATCAATTGTAAGCGGAATACCACCGAGATATGGCGCATGAAATGACTCGGAAAGTTTCTTACCCCCACCGGAAGAAAAAATATTGGAAGGCTTTCCACAATGGGGACAGATAAATTCACTCATATTTTCTATCACACCAAGTATCGGAATTTTCACCTGCGCAAACATGGCACCTGCTTTGGATGCATCCAACGTAGCGACATTTTGTGGTGTCGTCACTATGATTGCTCCGTCCAGATCAATGAGCTGCGCCAAAGACAGTTGAACATCCCCGGTTCCCGGAGGCAAATCGATCAAAAGAAAATCCAATTCGCCCCAGACAAGATCATATAAAAATTGTTCAACAGCTTTGCCAAGCATCGGCCCACGCCATACAACGGGCTGGTTTTCATTTACGAGAAAGGCAAACGAAATTATTTTAACCCCATTCTTTTCGAGAGGCCAAATCCGGTCTTCTTCACTTTTCAGGGCAACCTTTCCGTTTATTCCGAAAAGCTTTCCGACCGATGGTCCATAAATATCTGCGTCAAGAACACCAACTTTGAAACCAAGAGAAGCCAAAAGAGATGCTAAATTGACAGTGACCGTTGACTTGCCGACACCACCTTTGCCGGAACCGATCGCAATCACTTTTTTGACACCTGGAATCCGGTTTCCTTCGTCAAACTTGAGATTTGTGTCTATTTCAAATTTTATTTTTACTTTTGGTGATCCATCGAGTTTGGAAAGTGTACGTCTGACATCAGCTTCAAGACCAATCTGCAGTTTTCTGTCCGCGACCGGTGTTTTGATTTTCAGAGAGATCTGATTTTCTTCTAACATCAGTTCGCCAACCATTCCAAGCGAAACGATATCTTTTTTATTTTCGGGGTGCTTAATTTTTATTAGTTCTTTACGAACAAGTTCCTCAGTTAATGACATGGCATTCCTTTATTTAAATACGTTATACGACATTCTAACAAATAATTATTCATAACTATAGAGACGGGATTCATGAAACAGTTTATCAATCACGGAATATTCGAATCTTTTGAATTTCAATTTTCTTCCGGTAATTTCTACAAAATGAAATCCCGACTTGTGATTTGAGTCTGCCAGCCTGGTACTTGAAGCTGAATTTACAATATAAAAAGGGATTTCTGCCGATGTTTCTTTGATTGAATTGTCGTGCACATGTCCGTGCAAATAGACAACCGGTGGATTTGACAGAAGACTTCTCACAACCTCTTCCCTGTTATCCATTTTGTGATAAATTGATTCTTTTTCTCCGGGAGGATTCCAAACGGGATGATGACAAACAAGAATATAATCCTTAATCTGGTTCTGGCCGAGAAATTTTTTCGTTTCCGCAATCACTTCCGACTGAACAAATCCGTTGGCACTTCCAAATCCGCGCGGAGAATTCGAATCCCAACCGAACAGCGATACTCCTTTCACCTTTTTGTACCTGATATATTTCAAGTCATTTCCCGAAATCGGCTTACCCGAAAATTCCCCGAAGTATTTTTCAAAGAGCCGTTCACGGCCTTCCGGTTCCCGAACATAGCGGTCATGATTTCCGGGAATCATGAACACCTTTTCGTTGAGAAGTGGTTCCAGTTTTTTCCTCGCCGCTGCAAATTCTTTTTCATGGGAAACATTTGTCAGGTCCCCTGATATGACGAGACAATCATAGTCATTGGAGCGGATTGTTTGAACCAATGAATTGTAGAGTTCTTCAGGATATTTGCCCTTTCTACGGAAAGTATAATTCAGATATCCCGGAAACATTTTCCCGCGCAGAGACAAGAATGGAAGCGAAACCGGAAAATGAAGGTCAGAAATATGAAACAGTTTCATATTATATTTCCATTACTCCCAGAATTTCTCCAGTAATGACTTTTGATCCCTCCGGTTTCAATATCTTCTGTAACCTTCCCTTAAAAGGGGACTCGACGGGAAAGGCAGCCTTGTCAGTGACGAGCTCCAGTATTTCCTGCCCTTCATCAATATCTGCGCCTTCCTTTACATACCATTTCACCAGTTCGATACTTTCGGAATCACCCAGATCCGGAGTTTTAAGATCAAATTCTTCTTTATTTTTTTTCATCATCCCTATATTGAATTCAGTTTTAATGTACTTGCTTTATGCAGTGGACATGCAATTCTGCGCTATAAGAAAATTACATAAAAGAAAAAAAGCAATTTATGGAAAACAACAAAAACCATTTCAAAAGAGCAGAGATTTCAGAAAAAATCAATGAACTTCTGAACAGAAAACATTTCAATTTTGAGATCAGGGGTCTGACAAGGGACACAAGGGATTTGATCTCGTTATTTATAAACGGGGTGATGGAACGACTCGATGCAAATCCACTTTCGTCTTTCCATCTATTTAGCGGACTCATGGAAGCCCTGCTAAATGCACTCAAAGGAAATATCAGGTACGTCATTTTTAAGGATGAACTTTTAAAAAAGATAGCTGAAGAAAAATCCTATTCCGAGGAAGCGGAGCAGCTTTTGGGTGTAATCCTGGACACCGCTCCATTGCGCGAATCTATCCAAAGATACATTGTTCCTGACAAAATCAAAAAAACAGTTCAAAAAATCCTGACCCTGGAAGACAAAGTGCGCGTGAAAAAGAAAGAACTTACGGAAGAAGAACGTCAGTTTTTTAAATCAGTGCGCGAAAAAATAAAGAAAGAAGATCTGAAAATAGCAATGAAAATTCAGATCACAGATGATGAACTGCTGATCCGTATTCGCAACGATGCGCCTGTAATGAGTTCCGACCTGAAAAGGATTGAAGAAACCAGAATTAAACATTACGAACTTTACAAAGAAGGAAATTCTTCGGATTTTTTCAGACCCGAATACCTCGACGAAAAAGAAAGTGCCGGATTTGGAATTGCAATGATCGACGAAGGATATTACAGTATGGGCATCAACCCTCTCGAATATTTCACAATCACTACAGGTTCAAAAGTAACCACAGTCTATATGCGTTATCCGATCGAAGCACTGAAGTTGAATATTTCCGATTAAAGAATATATTCAATCAAATCCCTGCTTTTACTGATTCATAACTCGAGTGCAGAGCAATGATCTGGAAACTCATTTTGAAATTGATTCAAAATAGCGTTTCATTGAATTGAAGAGCATTCCGAAAAGCTTTGGATCCCCCGTTCCTTTGATGAGCCCATAGAACCCTTCATGAGCCATCACAATGAAATGTGCTACCTCTTTTGTTTTGATTTCTATTCTGATATAGCCGTTTTTCCTGGCCCTTGCCAGGTATTTTTCAAGTTTTCCGATCCACAAATTAAGAGCCGACTGAAGACGAATTCGAAAACCTTTGTCTACGGGTGACATCTCCTGAATGAGATTATTCAATGGACAGCCAAACCTAAGAATCTCGGGAGTCGCATCACCAATATGGCTCTGCATGAGTCCTAAAACCCCCTCCAAAGGATTTTCATACTCCGCAAGCGGTATAATCCAACGTTCGAGTATGAGCTGCTTTAAAACCTCATCTACCACGGCATATCCGAGAATGAGCTTGGTCGGGAATTGATGGTAAAAGGCCCCTTTAGTCAATGAGGTTTGTGCCACGAGGTCATCCATACTGGTGCCCTGAAAGCCATGTTTAAAGAAATTTTCGAAAGCAATCTCGAGAATTTGCTTCCTCGTGACCTCCAAATTCCGGGATTTTTTTAAAGTGGTTCTGATTTTTTTCATATCCGGATACTCATTAACCCAACAACAGATAAATTTCACACACACATGCAACGAAAAATCGACGGATCCGATTTTTTATTTACAACATACCAATAAGTATGTAAAGTATCCGGCGAATGGCTTTACGGACAGCATTGTGAATGCTATGATTCTAATACAGGAGACACTATGTTACCGATCAATTTAATATCAGTTAGTGCGGCTGCCATTGCAGCTTTTATTCTGGGATTTTTATTTCACGGACCATTGCTTGGAAAAATCTGGCTAAAACTGGCAGATATTCACCCGACCGGAAATGAAAAATTCGCCGATATGATTCCGCAAATGCTATGGAATCTTCTTTCCAATTTTGTCACTGCGTATGTGCTTGCGGCAATCTATCTATTTGCATCTTCTTCTCCTCTATTGGGAGGAACCGGAGTCTGGAGAGGAGTCGTTTGTGCGCTTTGGGTCTGGGCTGGCTTTTTAGTAACCTCTACATCA
>JAIOQL010000416.1:0-4044 GCA_021413405.1 Leptospira sp. | reverse complement strand
GAACAACGAAATTATGGCTATTCGAATGCGGATGTTCTTTTGTGGTTATGGTGTCAATGGGAGCAATTATCGCGAGTTGGTAAAATATCTATCAGCAATGTAAGTTTTTCCAGACTCAGATCAATAATGACGGAAAATCTCTATTCACTTTGCTGGATAGAGATTGCACCAGAAGGACACTCATCCACTTGTAACACTATCCTGTCAGTTTCTGCTCCCAATGGATTTATCCAGGGTTGTTGCCGGGGTTGGAAAACCTCCGGAAGTCCCTTCGCACAATGTCCACAATGAATACAAAGATGCGATTTCCATTGAATTGTTATTTCACCATTTGTATATTTTTTTGTAATTTCCATAATTAGACAAAATTATTCGTCTTATAGAATGTATTTACTCAAATCCCTGTCTTCAACGATCGCTGTAAGTTTTTCTCTTACAAATGCCCCGTCCAATTTGATTTTTTTCTTATCCTCCGGCAGATCAGGCCCATCAAAACTGATTTCTTCGAGAAGTTTTTCTACAATTGTATTGAGGCGTCTTGCGCCAATATTTTCATTTTTCTCGTTAACTTCATAAGCAATCCTCGCTATTTCCTCTATTCCATCCGGAGTAAAATTGAGTTCAATGCCTTCGACTGACAGGAGAGCCTGGTATTGTTTTGTCAGTGAAGATTTTGGGGCAGTCAGAATTTTTATAAAATCTTCCCGCGTTAATTTTTCAAGTTCTACCCGGATTGGAAATCGTCCCTGTAGTTCGGGAATCAGGTCAGAAGGTTTCGACATATGAAATGCCCCGGCAGCGATGAAAAGAATATGATCCGTTTTTACCGGTCCGATCTTTGTGTTTACAGTGGCTCCTTCGATAATCGGCAAAAGATCTCTTTGAACTCCTTCTCTTGAAACATCTATTCCGCCCCTCGATTCCTTTCCCGCGATTTTATCGATCTCATCGATAAAAACAATCCCCATTTCTTCTACCCGCCTGAGGGCTTCTTTCTGGATTTTTTCCTGATCCAGAAGTTTTTCCGCTTCCTGGTCTGCCATGACTCCGATCGCTTCCGATACTGGGATTTTTCTTTTCTTGTTTTTCTTGGCTGTAAGATTTCCAAGCATATCCTGAATCTGGTTATCCATTTCTTCAATATTCACAGCTCCAAAAACCTGCATCATCGGCATTCCGGCATGTGAAGGTGGCGCGATGTCAATTTCAATTTCCTGATTATCAAGCGCCCCGCTTTTCAGTTTCTGTCGCATTCTTTCGCGGGATTCCGCATAACGTTCCTTTCTTTCTTTTTCAAATGGATCATTTGGGGGCTCATCATTTGGAGATCCAAAAGATGTCCTTGGATTTATATCAGGCAAAAGAATATCAAGAACCAGCTCTTCGCCACGAATCCTTGCCTCTTCCACAACCCTGATCCTGTATTCGGATTTCACCATATTGAGAGATACATTACCGAGATCCCGGATCATCGATTCAACATCGCGACCAACATAACCAATCTCTGTGTATTTGGTAGCCTCTACTTTAAGAAATGGGGCACCATAAATTTTTGAGAGACGCCTCGCGATTTCCGTTTTACCAACTCCCGTCGGTCCGATCATGATGATGTTCTTAGGATAGATTTCTTCGCGGATAGATTCTTCCAGTTTCCTTCGCCGGCTCCTGTTGCGGAGTGCAATGGCAACGGATCGCTTTGCATTTTTTTGCCCGATTATATGCTCGTCAAGCCGGGCTACGATCTCCCTCGGGGTAAGATCTATATCTTTTTCTTCAAATATTCCCTGGGCGGAAGTTTTAACTAATTCATTCATTTGATTTCTTCTATTGTGATTGTGTGATTTGTATAAATGCAGATATCAGCCGTGATATCCATGGCTTTTTTTACAATTTCTATTGGTTCAAGTTCCGTGTTTTTATATAATGCCCTCGCTGCGGCCAGCGCATAATTTCCCCCGGAACCAATTGCCAATACCCCATCGTCCGGTGAGATTACGTCCCCCGTCCCTGAAATCAGGTATGATTCCTCTTTGTCTGCTACAATCAGAAGAGCTTCCAGTCTCCGGAGCATCCGGTCAGTCCTCCACTCTCTTGCAAGCTCAACTGCACTCCTCGAAAGACTTCCACCGAATTCGATTACTTTTTTTTCAAATAATTCGAACAGGGTGAACGCATCTGCAGCCGACCCCGCGAAACCGGAAATAATCTGCCCATTGAAAAGCCTGCGAACTTTTTTCGCTGAATGCTTCATTACGGTCTGGCCCATTGAAACCTGACCGTCACCGGCCAATGCAACTTTCCCATTTTTTCTGACACATAAAATTGTAGTAGAATGAAATTTATCCAAAAAAACCTCTGACTGGTATTTACATTTTAGCGTGCGGATGAGCTTTCCGGTAAACCTCTTTCAACCGGTCCTTACTTACACTCAAATAAACCTGAGTGCTTGAAAGAGAAGCATGACCAAGAAGTTCCTGCACAGCACGAATATCTGCACCTGCATCAAGAAGATCCGTTGCAAATGTGTGCCTGAATTTGTGAGGAGTCACAGTCTTATCAAAACCCATCAGCTTACGCCTGACATTCAGTATATATCTGACCCCCCTGGTTGTAAGCTTTTTTCCTTTCTGGTTTAAAAAAATATAGTCTTCGCGATCCTTTGCATTCCTGCTACCCAGATAGCTTTCCAGGGTTTCTCTTGCTGCATCGCCCAGGAAAACGTAGCGTTCCTTCCGCCTTTTTCCCATAACCTTCAGTGTGGAATAGTCACCGGATAATTCAGATATCTTTGCATTCACAAGTTCAAAAACCCTGATTCCGCTGGAATATAATACTTCAAGAATTGCACGGTCTCTTTTTTCAAGAAGCGGTGATGGTTTCTCAAATTCAAGAATATCCTCCATTTCGATCGGAGTAAAATTTTTCGGCAGAGATGATCTGACTTTTGGAAATTTGACGGATAGCACCGGGTTGTTTTGTATCAGATTTTCCCGGTGAATAAATTTATAGAATGTTCGCAGGGAAGAAAGTTTGCGTGATTGGGTTTTTTTCTCGAGCTGTCCCTGCTCATTTATAAGGTAAGCAAAATAAGAACGTATATCAACCGGATCAATATTGAAAAAATCTATCTCTTCCTTGAGACAAAATAAAAAGAAAAATTTCAGATCCCTGAGATAGGCTGCCTGGGTGTGGATGGAAAAATTCTTTTCTATATCCAGATAAGTCAGAAATCTTTCTTTGCAATCAAGCATCTCAGCCGAATAGCCTGCATCAATTTTAAAATCTATGTAAAATTCCTTTAAACCGTTCACTGTTCACCTCACTGTAACTGTATCGGTGAAAATCAAAATTTATTTAAAGGAATATACAGTCGGGTAATTGGATCGAATTTAAAAAGTCTGTATCTTATCAGATATTCTGGCAGTGAAAGCAGAAAGACAAGGTTATCTACCAAATAAGTTCTAAAAATTCTAAAGTTTTTTCGGACTCCAGGCACGGATCTTCGGGCCGGTTTCTGGAGGCGGTGCTACCGGTTTTGAAAATTCACGCAAGCCTTGCAGAGCCTCGTTCCTCACAGCTTCTGCCTCCTTTGGTGTTGCCATTGAAAGTATGCCGACATACCTGTCAAAAAATTCGATCGATACCATTTTTGCAACGTCATTGATTTTAAGAATTGCCTGATTTCCGTTTGCACGTTTTGCTATTTCGGAAAATTCCCCGAAGAACTTTTCCCTGTATTTCTCAATTTCATCCGGGGAACGTTTAATTTTATTTATCTTTGTTGCATCCCCAGTATAATATCCATCCCGGACTTTTGCTTTATCGATTATATCCATAGGCATCTCCCCGTCATCGGTTTCGAAGGCAAGAAGGATCTGGATGTAATCAATTTTGTTCCTTTTCAGCTTTTCAGCGTTCTGGATTGCCTCCGCAAAATCTCCAGGCTTACCATCAGTGAAAACGAGAACAAGATTGTTTAACTCTTTATCTTTATGATGGAGAACTTTTTTCATGAATGAAGAATAATTTGTTTCTTCCCTTGCA
>JAIOQL010000415.1 GCA_021413405.1 Leptospira sp. | reverse complement strand
CTTTAATCATGATAAACAGAAAAGAGGCAATTAAAAAAGCTATCGCAGTATTTACATTTTTGTTATTTCCAAAACTTTTTGCAGACAAAACTGACGCGAAAAAGAATGCGATACCTTCCATTCAGAATATCAAATCTGATCCGATTCAGTTTGAAAACCGGGAACTTACAGAGAAGGTTTTTTTATGCAAAGAAGATGGGACACTCAATCCCGAATCAATCGGATGGTCGCGTCATCCTTTACAGGTTGCCAATTTATCCGGAAACTGGCCTGTTAAGAAAAGATGGAATTACTGGTGTATAACAGGTCCGGATTTCATGTTCTCGATAACCCTCACTGATCTTGACTATGCGGGTATGATTTTTGCGTATTTTCTGGATTATAAAACAAAAGAGTTCACGGAAGATTCAATACTTATTCCATTTGGTAAGAATATCCAGCTCGGTGAGAATGTCTCAGATGATGCTTTTTTCAAAAGCGAAAAATGTTCGGTAGTCATGAAAAACAGGAACGGGACTACCGAGCTTGAAATAGAATGGAAAGACTTTAAAGGAAAAAAACTCTCTTCGAAAATAAAGATATACTATCCCAACAACCATGAAACCCTCAGTGTCGTTGTTCCTTGGGACAAATCCAGATTTCAGTTTACATCCAAACACAATTCCCTTCCGGCCGAAGGAAATTTTTCTATCGGTGAGCGGAATTTTAATTTTAACAAAGAGGAATCCTTCGGTTGCCTTGACTTCGGAAGGGGAATCTGGCCGCGTAAAATCGCCTGGAATTGGGGAAGTTTTTCCGGTAAATCAGGAAAAGATATGATCGGGTTGAATTTAGGTGGACGATGGACTGATGGAAGTGGAATTTCTGAAAATGCAATTTGCGTGAACAGCAAACTGAATAAGATCAGGGAGCCTGTAAAATTTGTATATGACAAAGGTGATTTCATGAAACCGTGGAGAATAAAGTCTACGATTTCGGATACTGTAGATATTGTTTTCACTCCTTTTTATGAACGCGTCGCTATTTCTGATTTTTTTATTATTCAATCGGAAGTCCACCAGATGTTTGGAAAATATTCCGGTAAAGTCAGATTTGATGGAAGAATTTTTCACCTGAAAGATCTGACGGGTTGGGCAGAGGATCACGAAGCAAAATGGTAACCTGAATAGAAATTTTATCTTTTGCTATGAACAGAATTCCTGAATGGCTCCTTTGGTTTTCCTGAAAACCTTGATTTCAAATCGTTAAAAACTGAAAGTGCAACCGGAACATACAAAAGACTTCCAAGCGTTCCAAATCCAAGTCCCCAGCCCAAAGCCAAAGTCATCGGAATAAGAACCGGATCGGATCCGCCCAAACTATATGCCGTTGGCAGAAGTCCTGCAACCGTTGTGAGAGTTGTAAGAAGAATCGGTCGAAACCTTCTTTTACTCGCATCAAGCAGAATTTCATCGTAGTGATTTGTTGATCCTTTTTCAAGCGTATCTATGCAATCGATCAGCACAATGGAGGCGTTAACGAGAACTCCCGCTAGTCCTATGATACCGATCATAGCAAGAAAGCTGATAGATTTTCCGGAAAGAGGAAATCCAATCACAATTCCAACGATCCCAAGCGGAATTGTACTGATTATCAGGAATGGTTTCCAGAAACTCTGAATTGTTAAAGCAAGAATTGCAAAAATTCCAAAGAGCGCAAGTAGTCCCGCTTTTGCAAGGGATGCCATCGATTTTTGAGTATCTTTTTCTTCTCCACCAAAAACTACCGACACCCCGGGATATTGTTTTTCGATTAGTGGTTTAAACTCCAGGGCAACCCGTTGATTTGCTTCATGAGCAGTAATTTTGTCTACATGCACATCTGCATTCACTGTTACAGCACGCTCAAAATCTCTGTGAGAAAGAAGTTCCGGAGAATCTTTCAGATCCATTTTTGAAATATTTGCCTTTTGCGAAAGTTCCTGTCATAAACAACACGGAGATAAATTTTTGTCCGCCCCTTTCGGATTGTCCCGGCCCGTTCTCCGTCGTACGCAGCACGCAGCATATTCGCCGCCGAAAAAGTTGAGACGCCGGTTAAACTTTCTAGTCCCTCATTCAATTGGATAAACATCTGTCTGCGACCATTCCGGTAATCATCACGAACCGAGAAGACGCCCGGAATATTGTTCAGAAAAATTTGCAAATCTGAAGAAATTTTCTTTAACGTTTCATAATCTTTACCTAAAATAGAAATGGTTACGGGGGCTCCGATAGGAGGCGAAAGGCCAATCTCTTCCACATAAAGTTCTGTTATTCCGGGAGTTTTTCGTAGATCCGTTTCAATAGAAGAAAGAATTTCTGAAGCTTTTCTATTTCTTTTTACCTCCGGTGTCAGGTAAACCAGGATCACAGCAAGGTTTTCTCCAAACCGTGAAAGAGGATCGTCCGGATCCGTTTGTTGAACGCCGATTTTAGTAGAATAGCTTATCATTTCCGCCTTCGGAATTTTCAGGAGAATGTTTTCCATGAATTTCATTTTCTCTCTCGTCTGAAAAATCCTCGATGATGGCGAAAACTCAGCCTTAATCATAAAGATTTCAATATCCTCCTTTGGAAAAAGAATAAACTTCATTTGAGACATTGCAGCAAAAGATAAGAAGATAAGTAAAATAATTATTCCGAATGAGGAGTATTTAAATTTTAGAGTCAGGGCGACAAAATTGGAAAATCGGTTTTCCATTCCTGCTGAGATCAAATCCAGTCTTTTCCGGATTGGAGACTGGTTTTTTAGTTGGTCAGGAGTTTTCGCAAAAATTGCAATCCGGGCAGGCAGGAAAAGAAATGATTCGATCAGACTCGCTGTCAATGCAACAATTACAACGAGGGGAATTTGCCAGATAAATTTACCCATGATCCCTGACATAAAAAGCATCGGCAAAAAAGCAGCGACTGTAGTGAGATAGGAACCAAAAATCGGAATGACCATCTCGGAAGTTCCCCTAACAGACGCAGAAAATGCATCCATCTTCCGGTTCATATAAGTATAAATATTTTCAGAAATAATAATTGAATTATCAACAAGCATCCCCAGTGCAATGATCAGACCCATCATTGAAATAACATTGAATGAAACATCAAAGAATGGAATGATAGCGAAGGTCATCAGCATAGAAAGTGGAAGAGAAAGCGATGTAAGTGTTGCGGTTCGAAAATCGAGGAACAGAAATAGAATACCAAAAACAATCAGGAATCCGATCATTGCATTCGAAGTAACAACACTCAGCCGGTTTTTTGTTCTGGCAGCTTCATCATTTAAGATAAATGTTGCAAGCCCATTTGGAAATGACGGTTTCAGTTCCGCGAGACGCTTATGAACATTTTGTGCAACTTCAATTGCATCAGCTCTCTCCTTTTTAATTACAGAAAGAATCAGTCCCTGCTGTCCATTTGCTATAGCAAGAAATCGTGGATAATCAAAAGTATCCTCGACCCGGGAAATGTCTTCCAACTTAACAGCTGAAAACATGTCATTTGTCCTGATTGGAGTCTTGCCAATTTCGGATGGATTCTTGTATTCGCCATCAATTCTCAAATCGAATGAATTTTCAGAATCAACGGATCCGGC
>JAIOQL010000088.1 GCA_021413405.1 Leptospira sp. | reverse complement strand
GTCCTTTCGGGTTCGTGGAGGATTTCCCTTTCTTTTTTACGAGGATCGGTCCACACCCCCGTCCAAGTGCAGAGCCGCAATTCAGGAGTATATATTTATCGATCACCGAAAAGTAGGCAAAAAAAGAAAGCTTTGTGACATCGTATTTACCTCCCTCTGCAGCAATGTTCAGATTTTCTACATCATGGAGTTCTTCTCTGATTGAGAACATATTTGAAAGATTCTGGTGGACTAAATTGTAGAATAAAAAAGTATCATTCGGGCATGGAGAATAGGCAAGAGATAATTCAGGTTTCATTTTTGGCCGGTCTTATTTACAAATTCCAGAAAAGTTGCCCGCTTGAAAATATAATTTTACCATGAAAAATGAAATTCACACTATTGTGACAGATCTGGATGGAACGCTTCTCGATCGGAGTTCCCGGATCTCCGAACTGACCCGGATGGTTGTCCAGAAAGGAATAGATTCCGGCAAATATTTCATCATTGCGACAGGGAGAAGATTTTTCAGTACATTTCAGTTTGCGGCCCAGTTTGAGGGAAATATCGGTCTCGTTTCAAATAACGGACAGATCATTCGTATGTCGCATGACGCAAAGAGGATCAGGGAATTTTACCTGGATCGGACGGAAGTGGTGAGAATTGTGGAATCCGGGAAAGGATTCGGATTTTTTCCACTGCTCCACACAGATCATTTTGAGGAGGGCATTGACATGATCACGGAAATTCCGATGCAGGATCCTCTTTACATGAATTATTCCGGAGGGAATTCTGACCGTTCCCTTCTGATCAAAAATTGTCTCGATTTTGATCTGACAAGGATAACCGTAATCTGCATCCTGTCTCATGACAAAGAGAAATTATATTCTTTTGACAGGCTTTTGAAATTAGAAATTCCGGATGGCTCATTTCGCGGGATAATTACCGATATTCCGTCGGTTGGTCCCTGCATGGAAATTATCCGCAAAGATGTTTCCAAGTGGACTGGTGTCCAGGAATTGTTGAGGATCAATGGCTCAGGCGGATCGGGGGTCATTTCATTTGGCGATGAACTTAATGATCTTGAGCTGATCCGCGAAAGCGGTCATGGAGTGGCAATGTCAAACGGGATTGATATTCTGAAGAAGAATGCAAAACATATTTCGGAATATCCCAACCACGAGGATGGAGTTGCGAAAACTCTGATCAAACTGGGTATTGTGGAGATATAGGGGCATGTGCACAGCATTAATTTATCGTGATGTCAATGCCGGGAAATTTGGTCTTGGATTTAACCGGGATGAATCAGTAAAGAGAAAACCGGCCAAAAGCCCGGTTCCGGAGGTGAAAAAGGACATCACTGTTCTTGCTCCCGTGGACGGAGATTATGGTGGAACCTGGATTGGAGTAAATTCTAAACGGGAAATTTTTGCGCTGTTGAACCTTTATGAAGCCGAGTTGAAATTGCTGAGGAATCCCACGAGCCGGGGACTGCTCGTGAAATCCTTGCTGTTCGGGGAGATTGCGATAGGCGACATTGAGGCGGGGTATCTGAAACAATATTATCCATTCCGGCTTATAAAAGTTTCAGGCGAGGAAACGGGTATAATTTCCTGGGATGGAGTGCAGTTGATTCACGAAAAAAATTCTGAGGACTGGAAAGTTCTGGGAAGTTCATTCACCCAGGGCCCGAAAGCAGAAGCCGAAAGAAAGAAAATATTTGATGAAAATTTTTCCTCCTTGAAAGAAAAGACTCCTTTCGATGAACTCTCGAGGGATTTCCTATCCTCACATCTTCCTGAAAAAGGGGCCCTCTCTCCTTGCATGCACAGAAGGGATGCGCGCACAGTTTCTCAAACAATAATTTCAGTAGTAGCAAATTCCGTTACCATGGAATATAAAAATGGCCAGCCGTGTGAAATCGATGGATTTGAAATTTCCAAAATGAGTATCTGAAAATTTTTTATTCACGTCTAAATAGCATACATGCCTGTTTTCTCTGTTTTTGATCTTGCTTTCATTGCGAAGGGGGCTAAGCCCTCAGACGCATTGCATAATTCCCTCGATCTTGCCCGACATGCAGAACGTTTGGGCTATCACCGGTTCTGGCTTGCAGAACACCACAACATGATCGGGATCGCAAGTGCGGCGACAGCAGTTGTCATAGGCTATGTTGCGGGCGGTACAAAAACGATACGCGTTGGTGCCGGAGGAATAATGCTTCCGAATCATTCGCCAATAGTTATCGCAGAACAGTTCGGGACTCTCGAATCACTCTATCCGGGAAGAATCGATCTCGGATTGGGTCGTGCACCGGGAACGGATCAGAGAACCCTCCAGGCGCTTCGCAGAAATCATACAAGTGCAGATGATTTTCCACAGGATGTAGTTGAGCTTCAATCACTTCTCGGTCCATTGCAACCGGATCAAAAAGTGCAGGCGGTTCCGGGAACAGGACTGAGTGTTCCGATTTGGATTTTGGGATCCAGTCTTTTCGGAGCGCAACTGGCTGCAATTCTGGGTTTGCCGTTTGCCTTCGCTTCACACTTTGCTCCCGATGCAATGATGCAGGCAATCCAGATTTATCGCGCACAATTTAAACCCTCCGTTCATCTCGATAAACCCTACGTTATGCTTGGTGTAAATATTATAGCTGCTGATTCAGACTCTGAAGCGGTTCGTCTTTTTTCTTCTGTTCAGCAGAGTTTCACAAATATGGTAAGGGGAACCCGTGGACAGCTCCAACCGCCCATCGAAGACATCGATCAGTACTGGTCGCCGTCCGAAAAAATGCATGCTTCGTCGATGCTCTCCTGCTCTTTTGTCGGGACAACGCAAACTATCCGGAATGGACTCGAACGGCTGCTTGCCCAAACTGATGCAGATGAACTCATGATCTCCTCACCGGTTTATGATCATTCGGCGCGATTGCATTCCTATGAAATTCTGATTGGGATCCGGGAGTCTGTCCGACAGGCAAAACCGGTTTGAGATAATTTCAAAAATTTCTGTCTGTATTCTTTCGGGAAGGGCGACCGCTTCGCGCCCTTCGCATCCCTGTCACACTTTAATTGCCGGTTCTGTTCTTTTCGTGCGTTAGGCGATATCTATTCCTGTCTGATTTAGAAAAGTGTTTTCCGGATTGCCTGAAAATTTTTCAGGCCTGACTCTCCGGAATCCCCTGAAAAGCCAATGTTTTATTGGTCCATCGGTTGATAGCAAAGAAGGACAACCCCGCTCTTGAATGTTCTCGTCGATGTAAGTTTCAGGCTAAGAGTGCTTTGAATTCCCTTGAATATAGATGTGCCCTTGGGAATGACGACCGGGTCCACCATGACCTGGTATTCATCTATCAGGCCCTGTTCTGCAAACTGGGTCAAAATACTTCCGCTTCCGAGAATTGTCAGATTTTTGCCGGGAATCTTTTTCATTTTCTTTATTTCCTTCACTATGTTTTTCTTCACCAGCTTCGTATTGCTCCACTCCGCTTTTTTTAGGGTCGTTGAGAAGACAATTTTTTCTGATTTGTTCATTCCTTTCGCGACAACGGGAAAGTTTTCAGATGCCATTTGTGAAGTCCAAAAGCTTTCCATCATTTCATACGTTTTTCGTCCGAAAAGCAATGTGTTTCCGGAATTAAGACTGTTTTCTGAAAATTCCGCCTCTTCTCCCCCATGCCTGTGCCAGCTAATATCTTCCTTTGGCCCCTTAAAATATCCATTGAGTGTTACAAAATTGAATACGGATAATTTTCCCATATAGATCTCCTGTTCTTCCCTATTACTAATTTGCACCTTCGGTGAAATGATGTATTCTTTCCGCAATCAGCCATTTTCCTTTTTCGAATTTCAGCCCATTCCGTTTTATGTGATCCAGAATGACTGGAATATATTGTGTAATCTGTTTCTTCCATCCGTTGGCAAGGATGAGTTTGGAAAAAATAAATCCACCAACACCTTTGAATCCGGAATGCTGTAGCTTGACGTTTGTCCCATTTCCTGAGGTTTCCAAGGTCCATGTAACAGTTGTCGATTCCTTTGCATTATTCGTTCTCCATGTGTAGGCAAGCCGGGAAGGTTTTTTTACTTCGAGTATCTCGCCATCTATGATTCCATTCCAGAATTTATTCGGTTTTGCGCGGAATTGAAATTTGTATCCTACAATAGGTTTGAAATTATTATCCATAGCCCATTCTCTGAGCGCTCCCGGATCTGTGAGGGCATCCCACACGAGTTCCCTGGAATATGGATAAAATATTTCGATTTGAATTT
>JAIOQL010000414.1 GCA_021413405.1 Leptospira sp. | reverse complement strand
AAGGTGGTCGTCACAAACCATTCTTTAACAACTACCGTCCACAGTTCTATTTTAGAACTACTGACATCACTGGTGTTTGTGTTCTACCTGCCGGAATGGAAATGGTTATGCCTGGAGATAACGTATCTGTTACAATCGAGTTAATTCACCCGATTGCAATGGACAAGGGATTGAATTTTGCTATCCGTGAGGGTGGCAAGACTATCGGTTCCGGGGTTGTAGCGGACATCATTGAGTAGTATGACCGGTCAGAAAATTAGAGTTAAACTCAGGTCGTTTGATCATAAGTTAATTGATCAATCGACTTATGAGATCGTTGCGACCGCAAAGCGGACTGGAGCTACTGTATCCGGTCCGATCCCTCTTCCTACGAGGACGGAAAAATTTACGGTGCTTCGTTCTCCCCATGTAAACAAAAAGTCCCGTGAACAGTTCGAGATGAGAACTCATAAGCGGTTAATAGATATACTGAATACAAATGAAGATACAGTGGAAGCTCTGATGAAATTGCAGCTCCCAGCTGGTGTTTCGGTGGACATTAAGTCCTGAGGGAAAAATGACAAAAGGGTTAATTGGAAAAAAAATTGGGATGACCCAGGTGTTTTCTGAAAATGGAAACATGATACCTGTAACTGTCCTGCGTGTCGGGCCATGCAATGTATCCCAGATCAAAGAAAATGCCAGAGATGGTTATTCATCAGTTCAACTGTCATTTGGAGACGTGAAGCCAGCTTCGCTTTCAAAAGCTGAAGTGGCTCATTTGGCTAAAAATAACATCTCAGCAAAAAGATTTCTTAAAGAATTTCAATTTGATGGTGATTCACCAGCACTTGGTTCTGAAATAAAAGCTGGTGAAGTCTTTAAAATTTCAGATAAAGTAAAAGTTACTGGTGTTAGTAAAGGAAAAGGCTTTCAGGGCGTAATCAAAAGGTACGGACATCGTGGAGGTCCAATGGCGCACGGTTCGAGGCATCACAGAGCCCCCGGTTCCATTGGTGCTTGCGCAACCCCTTCCCGGGTTTTTAAAGGCGTGAAAATGCCCGGAAGACACGGAAGTGCCAAAACATCGATTACGAATCTTAAGATCGTCCGGATTCTCGAGAACGAAAACCTGGTCTATGTTTCGGGATCGATACCCGGTTCTGATGAGTCTTTAGTGACAATCGAGAAGTTTTAAATAGTAAGGATTTCTAAAAACATGAAAGCGCAAAAATATTCTAATACTGGAAAAAAGCTGAATGAAGTTGATCTTCCTGCTTCGATCTTTGATAAAAAAGTCAGCAATGGCGCAATTTATGACGCGATAAAAGCAGAAAACGCTAATTCCCGCTCCGGTAATCATTCAACAAAAGATAGGGGAGAAGTTCGCGGTGGCGGAAAAAAACCCTGGTCACAAAAAGGAACAGGTCGCGCGCGACAGGGATCAAGTCGTGCACCTCATTGGGTTGGCGGTGGTATTATTCATGGCCCAAAACCAAGAGACTATTCCATTCATCTTTCAAGGAATATTAAGCGTACGGCTGTTGTTTCCATCCTTTGCAAAAAAGCAAAGGAATCCAAAATAACAATACTGGAAGACGTTACTTTAGCCAAGTTCAGTACCAAGTCAGTCTTCTCGATTTTTAAAAGTATGAAAATACATGATAAAGGAAAAATCGGCTTTGTTGTTTCTGGCGAAGACAAAATGATCAAAGGGTCTGTCCGCAACATCCCTCATGTTCTGTATATAAACTCAAAACGGGTAGTGTGCAGGGACATTCTCTACAATAACAATCTCGTTATAACTGAA
>JAIOQL010000413.1 GCA_021413405.1 Leptospira sp. | reverse complement strand
TGTAGTTCTACCTCTCCTTGCTGGAAGCGGTTTTTGGGTCTACGGACTCTGGAAAAAAGAATTGTGATGAGGCTTATAAAACCCCGAGTACACCTTTACCAGGACACAATAATCAGTTCATTTCTGATCATGGCTCCTCTATTTTTTCCGCTTGGACCTCTCGCCCGGATTCTTTCTGTGGCCGGGGGAGTTTTCATTTTCGGGTATGTTCATATAACAGAATTTCCAGGAGCGATCTTTCCGAGAATGAAGAGAAAGACTCATCTCATTCTGGATATTGCCGGTGTATTGATCGCCCTCATACTCCCCTGGTTTCTGTTTTCTACATCTTTCGAAACCTATTATTTTTTCAGTGTGGGACTCATTGCAACTCCACTACTTATTTTTTCTGATTTTCAACTGGACATGCCGGGCAACGCGCATAGTCAAAAAATAGATTTCCATTCGGTGTTGACCTGGTTTTCAAAAGTTGCCATCTGTTTTCTGATTTCATTCATGGTTCTGTATGTTTTTACCAGATTTTTGCCGTTATGACATTTTAATTTTTCAGTAGATCCGGGGGTGGCAGGAGCAATACGAAAAAAATTCCGAAAAAAATACGGAACCGGAAAATAATTATTTTTTTCTTTAAAAAAAATTCCTCCCGCAATGTAATTGATTCCCGGTCATTCAGGAACTTTTCATAAAAGTGTTTGCTAATATTATCCAACCGCCTGTAATGAAGTTAGATCCATGAGCAATTTTTTATCTGAAATTTTTTTCCTGAATTATTATGCAATTGGCTACCTGATAAACTCAATCTTTTCACTTTCCATTGCTTTTTTTCTTTTCGGTATGAAAAGAAAATCATTATCAACTAAATGCCTCATTATCCTCCTGATCAATACTTCTGCCTTTGCTTTTACATACGCAATTTCACACAGTATGTATGCGGAAATCATCGCCTATCACCGCTGGATTACAGTGGCCGGGTCTCTTCTGAATGCAGTGTTTGTATCATTGGTTTTCCTCACATTCCCGGAAAATGACCAGCCAAAACTGACAAAATACTCCATCGGAACACTGATTCTATTTTCGTTGGCGGTCACCGGCTATTTTATTTTCAGCACATCAAAATACCCGGTCATATTCAATTTTTCTGCTGAGAATTTTGACTTCGACGCTGATGACCTGAGCGCAAAAGCAGGTGGGGCAATTCTATTCAATGTAGTCTTTTTCATTTTTTTCGGCATCTACCGGTCGGTCAAAAAAAGGGAATCAAGAGGAGCCATCCTTCTAATCCTTCTCAGTTATTTTTTCATCATGCTGGTTCCCGCCATATTCAACGTGCTTACGAGATCCGGAGCAATGGAGAGATATCTTTACGTGACAGCTCTTACAAATATGGCAATACTCGGCCATTTCATACTGATAGTAACCTATCTGAACAATACAAATGATCCTTCTTCTTTTATGACAAAAATCCTCGCGATCACCCTGGCCTTGTTCCTTGTGATCATGGGCGGAATCGCCTACAGCTCTATGGGCGACAAGGAACAAATGTTCGATGAACTTCGGATAAGAGAAGCTTTCCTGCACCTGAAAGATATGAAATCAAACAATGTAGAATACATTATCAGATTCGATACCGACAACCCCGGCGAGGGAGATTCCATTGATTCAGGAACCGGAGGAACCAGAGAAGAGTTCCTGAATACGAGAATAATAGAAAGTATCAGGAAAAATTCGAAGAATAAAGACGAAATTATTTTGAATTTAAACCTGCTAAAACCGGCAGGATACGTTTATTTTGAAGGATACAAACGTTTCATATTACACAAATTGAATGAAAGGGAAAAACAGGAAATCGAACTTGTATCCCTTCTAAAAGATATAAAGCAAACTATCATTTATAAAAGAAATTCTATCCGTAAACTCGCAAAAGAATGGAGACGGTACCGGGAGAACAAGGAACGAAAACATTTCGTATCTTATATCCTCCCTGATCCGGGAAACGGGAAAATGGTTGAGATCGGATTCAGCTATCTTTCTTACAGAAAATTTGTCCATGAAACGGGGATTTCAATAATCATCATTCTATCCATGGTAACTGCCGTAATCCTGCTTGGCTTCCGTTTCTTCTTTTACAGATCTCTTGTGCGTCCATTGGAATTTCTTCTGGCGGGAGTTGGAAAGGTGAATGCCGGTAATCTGGATGTTCTGGTTACGCCCGGTGTTGAAGACGAAATCGGATTTTTAACTAAGAGTTTTAATGGGATGGTTTCGTCTATCAGCGATGCACAGGAGAAACTGAAAGACTACGCAAATAAACTGGAAGAAAAAGTTGAAGAAAGAACGAGAGAATTGCAGACAACACTCGAGAAGGTACAGGAGTTAAAAACCCAGCAGGATGGAGACTATTTCCTGACATCCCTTCTATTGCGTCCCCTGAACATGAACAAGGCGACCAGTGAGTCAATTGAAGTTGAATTCTTTTCAAGCCAAAAGAAAAAGTTCCAGTTCAAGGAATGGAAAGAAGAAATCGGCGGAGACGTTTGCATGGCAAATTCCATCGAGCTCAAAGAAAGAAAATATACGGTATTCGTAAATGCAGACGCAATGGGAAAATCTCTTCAAGGTGCCGGCGGGGCACTCGTACTGGGAAGCGTTTTTGAATCGATTATAAACAGGAACAGGATTGCAGGTGCAACCCGCGAGATTTTTCCGGAAAGATGGATCAAGGATGCTTTTCTCGAATTACACCATGTTTTTGAAACATTCGACGGTTCGATGCTGGTTTCCCTTGTGCTTGGCCTGATCGATGATAAGACTGGATTTCTATATATGATCAATGCTGAACATCCCTGGACGATTCTTTATCGGGACGGCAAAGCATCTTTCATAAACACAGAAATTACGTACCGGAAATTAGGAACTCTCGGTGCAGATGATTCAATCCGGATTTTCACTGCTCAGCTTTTTCCGGGAGACATACTGATTTCAGGATCAGATGGAAGAGATGACATTATGATGCCGGGTGAAGAGGGAGAAGAATTTATGAATGATGATGAAACCCTGATCCTTTCCCATGTTGAAAAAACAGGTTCAGACCTGCTCGGGATTTATTCAGAAATTCAATCTGTTGGAAAACTGATCGATGACATTACACTTGTAAAAATTTCTTATAAAAAGGATTCAGACAGTGATATCCAGTCTTTATCTTTTGAAGATGATGAAATCTGTGAACAGGCGAAAACGTTTATCAGATCGGGAAGACTTCTGGAAGCGATCAGTTTTCTCGAATCCGCAATTGAACACAAGAGAAGTTCTCCGGTAATTTACAAATCTCTTTTTCAGGCCTATCTTCAGGCAAATTTCTATGAAAAAGCGTCAAAAATTTCTGCAGAAGTCGTTCATATGGTGCCGGGAGATACTGAGCTATTATTTCAGACTTCCTATATTCTGAAAAAAACCGGGGACTATGCAACAGCATGCGATCTGGGGGAAAGGGTAAAACTCCGGAATCCCAGCCATGTCCGGAACCTGATAAACCTCGCCGACTCTCAATTCTTTAACGGGAACAGGGAACGTGCAAAGATGCTGATTGATCTTGTTCTTGAACTGGAAAAAGAGAACCCGTATGCACTCAAACGAAAAATAGTATTTGATAAGAAAAGTATTGCGAAAAATAAATAGGTATAGTGAGTATCAGCGAAAGACAGTTCAAACTGATTCAGGAAGCAGCAACACTTCTGGTAAAAGATATAAATCTCACAACTGAAGAAGCTGTTCAACTGATTGCAGAATCCCTGAAAAAAGAAATGGCGAAAAGAAGCGCGACCATGGAAGCACTCGAACATAGCGCAAAATCAGACAGGACAGCATTCGTTCGGGCTCTCGTTCATCGTGTCCAGCTTGCAATAGAAGGCAATCCGTATTGGAGATCCAAAAATCTTCCAAAAACAATTGAACATTTCTACAAAGTCATGCACGACTCCTGGGAATAACAAACCGGACTTCAGATACTGTTTATAATTTTTTCCAATAATTGAACTCCATCAATAAAAAGCGCTGGACCTGGTTGGAGAATAATGCTCGAATCCATTTCGAAAATTCTATTTTTCCTGATCGCGGAAGTATCTTTCCATTCTTTCCTGGTTTTTACCCAGTCAAAATCCATTTTTTTTCCGCACCAGGAACCGATGATTATATCCGGATTTTTCGCTCCAACTTCGTCCAGGCTTACG
Source organism: Leptospira sp. (assembly GCA_021413405.1). Taxonomy (GTDB): domain Bacteria; phylum Spirochaetota; class Leptospiria; order Leptospirales; family Leptospiraceae; genus JAIOQL01. The sequence goes on along the minus strand of JAIOQL010000413.1, from coordinate 201 downwards.
ATCCGGTCTTTGGCCATTTTCTTTTCTTTCAATTCTTCAAAACAATCCATCCCGCCGGCTATCTCAATTAATTCGCTGACCCACTGAATTCCGGTTATCACCGGTTCATCCCATTCCTGAAAAAAAACTTTTGGCTTATTTTTTTTTAAAACCGATTTTTCTCTCAATAATCCCATCTGTTCTTTCCATCCGGAAATTACG
>JAIOQL010000412.1 GCA_021413405.1 Leptospira sp. | reverse complement strand
GCTCATCGGGACAATCAATGTTAAGTATAACGGAAAAACAATCGAAACCGGATATACGACTCCTGATCCTACAACTCTGAATCTGATTCTGAAGGATATGAAATCGGCTGGAGTAGAATTTGTTTTTATTGAAGCGAGTTCTCACGGCCTGAAGCTGGGGAGGCTCAACGGTATTCATTTGCATTCAGTGGTTTTTACAAACCAGACCTTGGATCACATGGATTTTCATCCTGATATGGATGACTACCGTAGAAGCAAGTTCAGGCTTTTTCAGCTTTTGGAGAATTCTGTTCATCAGGAAAAATTTGCTCTCGTCTCGCTTGATTCTCCGGGCGGACAGGAAATGCGGACACTGGTCGAAAGAGAGAATTTTCATTATCCTGTTTTTTATTTCGGAAAATCCGCAGACTATTCCGGGGAGAATGTAACCCTCAGCCTGACCGGAACCAGTTATGAAATTCACAAGGCAAGCGAAAATAAGTCCGTAAAAATCGAGACAAATCTCCTTGGAAATTACAATTATATTAACACTGCAATGGCGTATATCGTATGCGAAAAATCCGGAATTTCTTCCGAATCTGTCTGCGTGGATTTGAAAAACATTTCTTATGTGAACGGCAGGTTTGAAATCATTTCCAATGAGGCCAGGACAAGGATTGCAATAGTAGACTATGCTCATACGCCCGATGCTCTTATGAATGTTCTTTCGAGCATCAGGGAGATTCCTCATTCGAGGTTAATAACAATTTTTGGATGTGGTGGCGACAGGGACAAAACCAAGAGACCCGTGATGGCCGGGATTTCTGAAAAATTTTCCGATTTTGTGATCATTACATCTGACAATCCAAGGACAGAGGATCCGGAAAAGATTATAGATGATATCGAGAAAGGTTTCTCTAACGAATTCAATGCCTATTTCAGGACTCCCGACAGGAGAGCGGCTATCCGGAAGGGGGTTTCTATGCTCCCGGATGGGGGTTTTCTGCTCGTTGCCGGGAAGGGCCACGAAGAGTATCAGATCAACGGGAAAAAAAAAGAGCCTTTCAGCGATAGGGAAGAAATTCAAATAGCTTTTGCTATTCCTGACTTAAGCCGAAAATAAAATTGTAACATGTTTCACTGGATATATGAACTTGCTGGCGGAGAACCTGGTTTCTTACGGATATTCAATTATGTGACGTTTCGTGCCCTAATGGCCGGACTCACTTCAATGGTTTTTTGCTTTCTGTTTGGCAGGAGCATTATAAATTTTTTGCATGCATTGAAATTCAAGGAAAGCGTCCGGAGTGACGGTCCTAAATCGCATGAATCCAAGTCTGGTACTCCCACGATGGGCGGGCTCATGATCATTTTCTCGCTTCTTATATCTGTTTTACTTTGGGGAAATCTTAAAAATCAGAATGTAATTCTTCTTTGCGTTTTCAGTTTCCTATTTTCAGTTCTGGGTTTTGTGGATGATTATCAGAAATCAGTTTTGAAAATCAAGGGTGGAATGAGAAGCAGGGTGAAGTTCCTGTTTTCTATAGTGATCTCGCTTGGATTCTGTTTTTTGTTTTTTTATAAAACAGGTACTGTCGCCGATGTTGACAAAGGTGTCATTTTTTCGATCACAGATCTTTTTATTCCATTTCTGAAGGGGCCACTGCTTAATCTCGGGCTTTTTGCTATTCCGTTTTCGATTTTAGTGATCATTGGTTCTTCTCATTCAGTGAATCTCACCGACGGGCTTGACGGACTCGCCACAGGGACTGTAATTGTTCCGACAGCAACCCTTGGAATCATTGCTTATGTTTCCGGAACTCCAGTGGCAGCAAATTATCTGAATATTCCGTATCTTCCGGGTGCGCATGAGTATGCAGTATTTCTTTCTGCACTCACCGGGGCATTGATCGGGTTTCTCTGGTATAATGCTCATCCTGCAGAAGTTTTTATGGGTGATACCGGATCACTTTTTTTGGGTGCCACTTTGGGAATGGTGGCTATTCTTCTAAAAAAAGAAATTCTTCTCGTGATTCTCGGCGGAATTTTTGTATCCGAAACGTTAAGCGTCATTCTTCAGGTCGGTTCCTTCAAACTGACGAGGAAAAGAATTTTCAAAATGGCACCGCTTCATCATCATTTTGAATTGTCCGGGCTCAAAGAATCAAAGATTGTAATCCGCTTCTGGATCATCGCTATTATCCTGGCAATCATATCTCTCTCTACATTGAAAATCCAGTGATCTTTGTCTGTTGATGAAAATCGGAGAAAAGATAAAAGAAATCTGGAGGTCGGACGATGGCCCGGTTGACCGGATATTACTTGCATCTATTTTTTTTCTTTTGACTTTCGGGATCTGCATAATGTATTCCAGTTCTGCAGTAACAGCGGACAGAGAATTTGGCAGCTCGTTTTATTTTTTTAAAAAACAATTCCTTTGGATTCTTATATCGCTAGTTCTATTTATTTTCTTTGTAAATTTTCCTTACAAACTCCTCAGTTCCTTTTCGGTCTATCTTGCGCTCCTTTCTGTCATTCTTCTCGGGCTGGTTTTTGTTCCTGGTCTTGGCAAATCCGTCGGTACATATTACGGAAGAAATTTTCACAGGTGGATTGGCGTTGGCCCGTTTCAGTTTCAGCCTTCTGAATTTTCTAAAATAGCCGTTGTTATTTATGTTTCAGCTTTCCTTGTAAAGTTAGATCACATCAAAACAAAGAACTATAAGACGTTTCTCTTTCCCCGAATTCTGATCGGTAGGATTTTGCTACTGATTATTTCAGAGCCACAATTCGGTACTTCTGTCCAGATACTTTTTATGATTATCGCTCTGATCTTCATCGATGGATTCCCGATGAAAAAGCTGCTGATTACTTTCGCTGCATTTATACCTCTTCTTTTCATCCTCGTTGACAGGGTTGGCTACAGGAAGAAGAGAATTGAAGTCTGGCTTGATCCATATAAATACAGGTTTGATGAAGGTCACCAGCTTGTGTCTTCCTTTCGTGCTTTTATGGATGGTGGCTGGACCGGGAATCCTCTTTCTTCCGGATATTCACACCGGTATCTGACCTACAGCCAGACCGATTTTGTGATGGCCACATTTGCGGAGGATTATGGATTTATCGGGTGCATGATATTGTTCAGTGTTTTCCTGCTACTGATATTCCGGAGTTTTCACCTGATCAAACGGTTGAAAGATAATTTTGGTTTTCTTTTGGGGGCAGGGATCATTACGATGATATCCATGCAAATTCTTATAAATCTTTTTGTGGTGACCGGCGTTTTTCCTATCACCGGTATCAGTCTGCCGTTTTTGAGCTATGGAGGATCATCTATCATCACAATCATGATTTCACTCGGGATATTCATAAATGTCACAAGGAAGGAGAATTTAAATTGATCAGGTCAGTCGTCATTGCAGCCGGGGGAACCGGCGGGCATATTTCCCCGGGAGTAGCGCTTGCTGAGATCCTTGCTGAAAAAAAAGACCTGTTCCATATTGAATCCCTGTTTATATATTCTCTTGTCCGGAATGCAAATAATCCGGATCTGAAAAATCCCCCATGTCCCGTGATCTGGCACAATTCTCCAAGGATCGCACTGCGAAATTTTTTATTTTTTCCGGTATTGTTCAGTTTGAATTTTGTCCGGTGTGCGCTGGATTTTTCCCGGAGACAGGTTGATTGCGTTATAGCAATGGGGGGATATTCAACTTTACCTGCAATCCTGTATGCGATTATTTTCAGAAAGCGTCTGTTTCTTTGCGAACAAAATTGTATAATCGGAAAAGTAACAAAATATTTTCAGTCCTTTGCTGACAAAATTGCGTTCAGTTTCCCACCGGAAAATTTTTCCCGGCTAAAGGAAAATTACAAAGTTATCGGAAATCCGATCCGGAAAAAAATCATTCCTCTTGTTTCTATCAAATTCAGTAAACCCCTGCCGGAACAGAAAAAAAATAAGCTGAATGTTCTGGTTATGGGCGGCTCGCAGGGAGCGAGACAGATCAATAATATGGTTCTCAATGTTATGGAGCATACAGATATCAGCAGGCAGTTTAATTTTCGCCTTCTGACAGGTTCCTCTCTTTATGAGGAAGCCAAGGCGAAAACATCCGGTGATGCAGATCTGATTTCCTATTCGGACGATATGAAATCTCACTATGAATGGGCTAACCTCGTAATCGCAAGATCGGGCGCGGGAGTACTTTCAGAATGCGCTGCATTTGCAATTCCACTGATTCTGATTCCGTATCCGTTTGCGTCCGACAATCACCAGGAGGCGAATGCCAGTTACTTTGAAAAAGAGGGAGCGGCTCTTGTTATCCTGCAAAAAGATGAAGACCCGACCCGGCTTACAAAAATTCTTCTGGAAATTTCTGGAAACCTGGAAATACTAAACCAGGCTTCTATGAAATCCCTGTCATGTGCCCGAATCAATGCGGCCTACGAAACACTGAGATTTTTCTTTGAAGAGAATAAATCAATTTCAGAATTAAAAAATTAGTTCCATGAATCTGCTGGCAGCCCGTTAAAATGAAAGATTTTGCGGAAAAAATCCCATTCTTTATAGGAATCGGAGGTTCGGGCATGTCCGCATTGGCGCATATCGTACTCGACATGGATATCCCGGTTTTTGGTTCAGATAAAAGCCAGTCCAAAACCGTCAGTGTCCTTGCTGAAAGGGGAGCCAAAATCATACATTCGACAGTGGAATTTGATTTCCGGTCAATTGATTATGGGGTTTATTCTTCTGCAATCGGGGATGAAAATGAATTTTTCAGAAGGATGCAGGATCTCGGAATCCCGCTTTTTCACAGGTCGGAGCTTCTGCATAAGATTTTTTCAAAAAAGAAATCCATCTCTGTTGCGGGATCGCACGGAAAAACTTCTACTACCGCTATGATCGCCCAGATTCTGATAGAGGCGGGATATGATCCGGCTGTGATGATCGGGGCTGAGACTCCGGTGCTTTCGGGACGGGGCGGTCGTTGGGGAAAGGGTGAGTGGGGTGTTTATGAATCCGATGAGTCTGACGGAACTTTTTTGAATCATCGGGCTGACATAAAAGTTCTCACAAACATTGACAACGATCATCTTGATCATTACAAAACGATAGAAAATCTGATTCAGGGTTTTTTACAGTACATTGAAAACCCCGGTAATTCCCAATCGATTTTATTCCTCGGAGACAAGGGAATCGGGCAATGTCTGAAAAATTTGCATGATACGAATGGAATTTCCGGATTTTATGAATCAGGCGATGAATTATTTTCAGATATGGGTCAGCTGGTTACGTTATGCGACAATTCTTTGCACTTTAACCGGAATGGTGTCGAAAAAGAGATAAACCTTCCCTTCAGGGGCAGTCACTATCTCCGGAATGGATTTTTGGCTCTTCTCACATGCGAAAAGGCTGGTGTTCCGACAGACGATTGCATCCGTTCTCTCACAAAATATGCAGGCGTGTCAAGAAGACTTGAATTTCTCGGAACGGCGGATAACGTACCTGTTTATGATGATTATGGCCATCATCCTACGGAGATTTCTGCAGTTATCAGTTCTCTTGCACTGATGAAGAAAGAATTTCCGCAATCGAGAACGATAGTGCTTTTTCAGCCGCACCGGTTCACGAGAACCCGGGATCTGTTCAGGGAATTTGCAGATGCGTTGCAGCTTGCTGATTTTGTTTTTCTATTACCGGTCTATCCCGCTGGTGAGGACCCGATTCCCGGTGTTAGTTCCGGGTCGATTCTGAATGAATTTCCGGATAAAAATAATATCAAACTTCTATCGGGCAAAATTGCGGAAGATACGGTTGATATTTCAGAATTTATCCACGCGGGTGATTATTTTGTATGTATTGGGGCAGGGGACGTCAGGAAATGGGGAGAGCAGCTGGTAAAAAAATAAATTGTAGAACCTCAATTTATTTTTTCTGAAAAAAACCATTCGCGGGATTTCTTCAGATCTTGCGCCGGG
>JAIOQL010000411.1 GCA_021413405.1 Leptospira sp. | reverse complement strand
TGGCGTAGCCCGAGGGAAGGGCGCAAGACCCTTCCCGTAGCGGGTAGCAGCTGTTATCTGCCGTTCTGCCCCGAGCATAATCGCATCGTAGTTAGGATCACGCCCAACTGGACTTTAATCAACACCCGCCACCAAAATCCGGCGAAATAATATATCCTTGCTAGTAAAAAAAATAAAGGGAGAGGGGCAGAAATGGCAGTTAACGTATTCCGGCTACCTGACGTTGCCTGGGTCGTCCCGAAGGGCCACGACCTGGCACGAACTTGCATAGCAAGTGCAGTGCCAGAAGGCAATGTGCCGTAGGCCGAGCCAGCCCGGAAGCGGCTGGCGGAGCAGGTGAGCCGGTGTTAGGCGCAGTATTTTAACTATTTGAATAAATTCTGTAATTTAGTTGTCCTTTGGAAATCTCCAGAAATTAATTGCTGTGTTATCCTCTTTTATCCATGATAAACTGGGAGATTCTCCGTTTCCGCCAAATTCTTCATAACTTAAAGAATTTGAATATTTAAAGGCTTCTACTAACCCTTTTTGGTTCTTTAAAATAATAGTATTTTCTTTAAAATTCCATAATCCAGAATCTTCCTTGTTTATATTGACAACTTTTTCTCCGTCATTCCAGTAATGCGAATCGTAATGCAGAACATAAGAGCAGTCAGTATTTAATTTTAATTCATAATTCCATTCAGATTCGCTTACCGTCTTATAAATTCCAGAATAATTTAAACAGTTTACTAATTCATAATTATTTGCTTTAATAAGATATGCGCCAAAAACCCAACCTATTTGTCCGTTAAAATTTATATTGTACCATTTAGAAATTTGAGAATTAATGGTTTCTTCTGAATCACTAAGTTTTAACAATGTTACTTTACTTTTAAATGGAAGTGTAATGATTCTTTTTGATAATTGATCAGGTTTTTCCCTTAATACTAAACCTGATTTAGCTGAAACGATATAAACATTCTCATTTTCTCTGCATGAAAAGTAAATAGATAAAATAATCAGAAGTAATATGATTTTATTCAATGAATTAGTTTTTTACAATAGATTTTTAAAATATTGCGCCTAACGTCTCGTTGCTACCCGAAGTTCGCCGTTCCATCCGTCGCGAGCGTAAGCGTTGCGACGGCTATGGATGGCTCTTCTCTTTTAGTTTTTAGAATCTATGGAAAACTCTTCAAAACTGTCTAAATTGCCAAGGCGAATT
>JAIOQL010000410.1 GCA_021413405.1 Leptospira sp. | reverse complement strand
AAAGAAAATGCTTTGAAAGATTACCGTGAAAGGACAAGGAAGTGAAAATACATATAGAACGTAATCCATTTAGATTTTTTGAGCACGTATATTTCGTAACATTGAACGGGAATGATTCTGATTCATTGTCTTTCTCCGGATTCTGCATTGGTTTTTTATCATTTGGAGATAAACACAAAGGAAATCGAAAATGAAAATCATTTCCTTCGGGTACACTGCAGATCCTTATATTGCAGGTGTAAAAAGTGTCACGAGACGAAACTGGCTCGACAAATATGCATTACAATTTGATCCACCGGAGATCTTTTCTGGCTATGATAAATCCCCGAGATTTGGCGGAAAGAAAGCTAAAGAATCCCGACTTATTTCTTTAACAAAAGAGCACATTTCAACAATGCCTGATTCTGACTATGAAGCAGAAGGCTTCAAATGGCTGGATGAACATCCACAATTTATTCATAAAATTTATAAAGATTTTTCCTCAATGCATCAATTCTTTTTGGCCTGGAGGAAATTGGATAAATTCTATTGGGTAGTTCGATTTGAGGATGTCAGCTGAGTATGACTCGTGCGGATCTTATTTTCTACTTAATTTTATCAGGTGCAATTTTATTCGAAATGTGTTCTGTTGAAATGCGTTTATGCAATCACGATAAGAGTCTTTGCTCTCAACCGGTGAAATATTATAAGGATAGGGTCAAATGATAAACAAAACCGGTATTGAATGGACGGATGGAACCTGGAATCCTGTTACTGGCTGCACAAAGGTTTCTGCCGGTTGTGCTAACTGTTACGCTGCTACTTTCGCAAATAGAGGAATGGGAGAGTGGGCGGATAGACATTTTTCGGAGGTCAAAATTAAAGAAAACAAATTGCTCGAACCACTCCGCAAAAAGAAACCTCAGAAAATATTTGTAAATTCAATGAGTGATCTTTTTCATAATGATGTACCTTTATCATTCATACAAAAAGTTTTTGATGTAATGAATGCTGCTCACTGGCACACTTTCCAAATACTTACAAAACGTCCTGAAAGAATGGTGCAATTAGCTCATCAACTGAATTGGTCAGATAACATTTGGATGGGAGTTTCCATCGAAGATCAAAAAACAGCTGAATGGAGAATTCCTTTTCTCTTGAATGTAGGAATAAAATCTCGAATCAAATTTTTATCATGTGAACCTTTGATCGGTCCAGTTGATTTAATGTGTCTTAATCATCAGACAAATAAATTGTCATTCATTAATCCATTAATGGGTACTGGCTTTTCACATCAAATTGGAGGTTACGCTTTAGATAATATCGATTGGGTGATTGTAGGCGCAGAATCAGGCACAGCTGCACGATCTATGGATCTTAATTGGGCGAAAAGTATCCGGAATCAGTGCTATGATTCTAGTGTTGCATTCTTCATGAAACAAATTTGTGTAAATGGAAAAAAGAGAAATTTTGAAGATTTCCCTTTAGATTTGCAAGGCAGGGAATTTCCGAGATAATGCAACCCAAAACCCTTCTCAGCCTATTTGATTTTTCCGGAAACTGGTCCTTATTCTATGAGGAGAATGGTTGGAATGTTATCAGAATTGATGGAAAATTAGAGACCGACGGTATCTCTACATTCTGCGTTGATCTCACCTATATAAATACTGATTGGATGTACGAAAACATTTTTGATGTATACGAACAAGTAGATGGAGTTATTGCCGCTCCACCTTGTACTGATTTTGCTGTGTCGGGTGCAAAGCATTGGAAGCATAAAGACAAACCAGAGTTGACTCTTTTCGGTGAATACAATCGATTAGATTA
>JAIOQL010000409.1 GCA_021413405.1 Leptospira sp. | reverse complement strand
GGTGGAATCCATATAGTAATATCGAACGAGGCCATGTATTAGCACGGTTTTCTGAATCGTGTTAGTATCAGAATTCCCAAGAATGTCCCTTGCTCTCACAACAAAATAGTAATCGTTTGTATTCGTAAGCCCGGATATTGTCGCAGAGGTCGCGCCCAATGCGGTTGTGAACACAGGGGAAGAAAAATTCTGCGTTCCAGAAGTAGTGGACCGGTAAACGTCATAGAGAATATTTCCCGCCGAAGTTTCTGAGCTTGTTGCAGCGTTCCAGCCAAGTAGAATTTGAGATGAGTTTAAAATTTTCGTAGAACTAAGACCAGAAAAATTGATCGCCTGATTCACACTTTTTCGGCAGACAGCTCCATCCTGCCCGAGATAACATTTTATAAATTCTATTTCCAGAAAGTTTTTACTTCCCAGGTCGTTTGGATTATCGAGTTTTGACGGAGAACAACCAGTGCAAAATAAAAGAGATCCAAAAAAAAATATTTCGTAGAAGAAATTAATTCTTTTCAGACTCACAGAGAAATCAATTTCTTTTTATAGCTCCCGGTCAATCCTTTTAACAAGCCAGACCACGGATTCCAGGTGTGGTGTGTGCGGATAAGGGTCGGTTATGAGAACATCTCTGATTGCAAAATTTCCGGATATAAATTCAAGGTCGGCCAATTGGGAGTGGGGATTGCAGGAAACATAGAAGATTTCTTTCGCTTCACTCTGACCCAGAAACTCCATCAGCTTTCTACCGGCTCCATTTCTCGGAGGGTCAAGGATCACACTTGCATTTCCCATGTCGCCTATCGCAGAAACCAAAGATTCTTTCATCTGAAGCAGATCCGCTTTTTCAAAATGAATTTCTTTCTCCGGAAATTCGTTTGCGAGGATTTTAACTGCTTCGGTGACTGCACTTTCGGTAAATTCAAAACCATGAAGGGTTTTAAATTTATCCCCGAAAATCCTGGAAAAGAATCCCGTTCCGCAAAAGAAATCAATCAGTGTATCTGTGTCAAAGGATCCGATTCTTTCTTTTATGAAATTCAGAATTGGCAGAAACCCGGAGGGATTCGGCTGGAAAAATGAATCAAAAGGAATATCGAATTTTTTTCCGAGGATTTCTTCTTTATAAAAATGATTTCCTCTGATTGTTTTGAATTTTCCTGATGCAGAGACTTCTGCCTTTCTACGGTTATAACAAAAAACGATATTTTCGGCCTTTGAATTTTTCAGTACGGCATCTTCAAATTCTTTTTCCCTTATGGAATTTTCAAACCCTTCACTGAATGTAAAAATATTCAGATTATCTCCTGTGTTTATTCCATTCCGGAGGGTTATATATTTCAGAAAGCCGGATTCTTTTTTTCTGTCCTGGGCAATGTCCGGAAATTCTGTAATTAATTTGCGAAAAATTTCCAGTTCAGAATTTGCGAATTCATTTTGAATCAGGCAGTTTTCAATATCGGTGATCCTTCTGAAGTTTCCAGCGGGATGCAGGCCGACTATCGGTCCGGGAAATACTCCAAAATCCATCCGGTTTCTTTGCCCATAAATTTTCTCAGCGTACACCAATTCCGGAGTTTTGCTGTATTCGGTTTCAAATTTTTCAGCAATTGGCTTGGTCTTATATTGAAATTGGTTTTCGTAACTGATGTGCTGTCCCGCACATCCCCCGCATTCGGTAAAGTGCTTGCAGGGCGCAATGATTGGAGTTTTGCGATCAATTTCTGAAATGACTGTATGCTTTCTTTTTCCACGTCCCCTTTCCTGGAATGTAACTTCATCGCCAATATTTACATAACGGAATAAATATTCTTTTTCGTCTATGAAGCCTATTCCACGCAGATCGGATGAGATAGATTCAATTGTAGTTTTTTTGTAGTGGGGAGAATCTTGCATATTTTACTAGTCAAGATTTCTAAATGATATCTTACTTAAAGAATAATAATTTGATTTTTATGGAAAGTGGAAAGAAGTATTCCGAACAAAGATAGCTGAATTATTTCTATCACCAGATTATCGGGCATTTCATTTTGCCGGTCAATGCTTTTTTCCAATCATGGAAAACAATTTACAAGTGACTAAAATCCAAGCCATAGAGCATTGTATTTCATAAGATTATGATTAAAGTTTCTCATCTCAGCAAACACTTCACAATAAAAAAAAGAGAGCCTGGCTTTTTGGGTTCTATCAAAGCATTGGTTCACGCAGAAACAGAACTCATCAAGGCTGTCGATGACGTATCCTTCGATATCAAAAAAGGTGAACTGGTTGGATATATCGGTCCGAATGGAGCCGGAAAATCTACAACGATCAAAATGCTGACCGGAATTTTGACACCGACTTCAGGAAAAATTACTGTCAATGGCCTCGATCCTTCCTTAAACAGAAAAGAAAACGCTTTCCAGATCGGGGTGGTTTTTGGTCAAAGAACCCAGCTCTGGATAGACCTGCCGGTTGAAGAATCATTTGATCTGTTGAAATCAATCTATAAGATTGATGATGCGACATACAAACGGAAGATGGAATTCTTTTTCGATCTGCTGTCGATGAAAGATTTTTTTAAACAGCAGGCAAGAAAACTTTCTCTCGGACAGAGAATGAAAGCGGATCTTGCAGCAAGTCTTCTTCATTCTCCAAAGGTTTTGTTCCTGGATGAACCGACGATCGGACTCGATCTGATTGTCAAAGAAAAAGTGCGCGAGTTCATCCGGCAAATTAATTCCGAAGAAAAAGTTACAATCATCCTTACGACACATGATGTTCAGGATATAGAATATCTTGCAAACAGGATTATCATTCTTGATAAGGGAAGAATAGGATATGATGGAAATATTTCAAATTTCAATAAACTTCTTGGAAATGAATCTGTCATCAATCTTCATTTTACAACAGGTGTTTCTAAATTAACTCTTCCGAAGCCATTCAAAGTGAAAGAAAAAATTTCGGATCTGAATTATGTAGTCACAGGTCCCGATAAGGAACCTCTTTCGACATTGCTGAACGGTCTTCAAAAATCAAAAGTTAAAATAAAAGAGATCCAGAGACAAAAACCTGATCTTGGCGAAGCAATAAAAAAAATGTATGCCGGTAAATCCGAGCTATGACCTATCTCAAATTTATTTCCAACGCTTTTCAGAGATCACTTGCGTATAAGCTGGAATATTACACGGGACTCTTCAATGCATTCCTTTACATTTTTATTTTCACATCTGTCTGGAAGAATGTAGCTAGAGAAAGTCCCGGATTCCTTGGTCCCTGGAACGAAAGCGGACTAATCCAATATGCAATTCTTTCCACACTGATCAAGGTTTCATTTGGGAGAAATGAAAATCTCGTAACAACAAAAATCAAATCCGGCGACATTGTTTATGATTTTTTGAAACCTTATAATTTCTTTGCGATGTATTTTGCAGACAGTATCGGGGTCAGCCTGTTCCAGTTTTTTGCCCGTGCCGTTCCGCTTCTTCTTTTTTCGATCTTTTTTTTCGGAATCACTCCCGAAGTTGATCTCATCACAGTCGCTAAATTTATACCTGTATATTTTTTCTCTTTTTTGATTTTTATTCTTTTCGGATTTGCAATTTCTTCTCTTGCATTCTATTTTACAGAAGTGTTCAGCTTTATGATTCTTTACAGTGCCCTCGTTACGCTTCTGTCAGGTTCTGTGATCCCGGTGAATTTATTTCCAAAGGGCTGGATTTCACTCATTTCTTACACACCGTTTCCCTACCTTTACTACTACCCGACAACGGTTCTGATCAATATGCCCCTGGAATTTTCCTATTCTGAACTGCTTGTGCGTTATGCGATACAGACTGTCATAGCTTCCTTGTTTGCAGCTACTGTTTATAATTTTGGAAAACGGAAACTGGAGCTCGCTGGCGGGTAACCGGGAAAAAAATGTCGATCAAATGAAATTATCCCGGAATGATTTCGGGATAAAACAGGGGATAGGGAGAGAGTGT
>JAIOQL010000632.1 GCA_021413405.1 Leptospira sp. | reverse complement strand
TTGAAAAATTGAGTACGACTGGAGTGTCTTTACAAATATTTTTTGTACTATAATAATTACTTTGAAAATTTACTATCTCTATTAAAGGACTGGCCTGGCTACATCCCGTTGCATTTGTTTTAGCCTGAACCGATACCAGTGTTGGCGTTGTGGTATCCTTACTGACAGTAAAACTGACACTGTAAGGTGCTTCCAGATCCCTTCCTTCTTTGTCTTCGCACCTCCGGGAAAGACTTGCTACATAAGTAATACCACCTCTCAATTTTGCAGAGGGCTTAAATTTCATTATTGGGCCGGTGAAATCATAGAGGCCTGTTATCGGAGGCTGCATAGTAAATGCATTCATGCAGGTTTGCGGATCAACTTCTTTATTAAACGTAAATATAAGTGCCTGGTTTTTATCGACTCCATCCTGGTTTGCAGCCGGAAGCGATGATACTACTTTAGGAGCTCCGGGACTCTCTGAAGGAGGAGCCAGCGCTTTTAATTTATCTTCCACATTGTTGCAGGAAAAATATAACGCAGCGATTACGCTCAAAAAATAAATCGGAAAGATTTTAATTCTCATCCACTTTCACCTTATCAATCAGATTTTCTTGTTTGTCTTCTGTTTCAAAATCATCCAGGTTCGGCCTCTCATCTATTTTTATCGGGTGTATGCCGGACTTGGGTTTTCTGAAATCATCATTCAGAATTTTCAGAAGAATAGAGTTCCCGTTCCCTTTTGAATATTTAAACATTTTTAGTGAATCCGGTTTCATGCCTGAAACCCATTCCAATTCATAGGCCGACATCATATACTTTGCCATGGAATCGACTAATTTTTCCTGCGCTTCAACCATCTCCGTTTCAGCCAGTAATATATCCGATCTCTTGGCCTCTCCAACGTTATATCTGGTTGTCATCAGGCGCAGACTTTCGTAACGAAAATAAACCTGTCCATTTCCAATGTGTATTGCATCCCATGATTCTTTTGTGCTGTCACAAGCCTTGTTCACTTCGATTGCAATTGTTTGCTCCAATCTATTCTTCTCAGTAATGCCTTCTCCTAATTTGATCTTTCCTTCCATGACTCTCCGGTTATATCCCAGGTTATCTGCAAACTGAAATGTGCTATTGGAAGAATTGTTAAAGTTCGTATTATCATTTCTAATCCCTGTTGCCTGGAGACTGTTTGGACGGACACCAGTACTGGTAGTAGTGTTGCTGGTAGAATTACCAAGAGGGAATGTCAGCTTCATGTTAACACCCCAGGTCGGTTCCCGGAGAGGAAAAACTTCATCCATGCGGCCATAGTATCCACCAACGGAAAATTTTGGAATCCAGGCGTTCTCCGCCATTTCTTTTTCCGTCTCAAGTTTATGAACATTTATCTTAGCCCGGAGAATTTCAGGCCTTTCGGATCTTGCACGGGTGATCAACTGATCCATATCAATTGCGGGACGATATAAATAGAAATCCCTGAATAGATCCCCCGAGATCTTCAGATCTGTATCATAATCGATTGTCATTACGAGCTTCAGATCATTCTTAGTTCGTAAATACTCGTTCCGGGATTTTAATAATGCCAGTTCAATTTCCTGGAGACGTGATGCGACACTCATCACCTGGACATTTGTAGAAAATCCATGCTGCTGCTCCAGCCTGCTTTGCCGTAACTGTTCCTTAGCCCGCTCGAGCGATTTTTTATCAAGGGAAACTTTCCCTGCAGCCGCGAGAACAGCAAAGAACGACTTCTGTACTTCAAGTCTCACCCTGTTGAATGTTATCTGAAAATCTTCCCGGGTTAATATTTCTTCAAGCCTGGCAACATCCAGATCGAAACCACGCTTCCCGCCATCATAGATAACCTGCTCGACATTTAACCTGATTTCATTTGAGATCGAATCCTGGCCATCCGCTATAATATATCTCTGACGGATATAGACAAGCCCTACGGATGGAAGATAATCGCGCCATCTTTCGGTTATTAGTTCCTTGATTGCAATATTTTTATTTCTCATGGCCTTTAGCGCAAAGTAATTTGTAGCGGCAATCTGGATAGCGGCCTCCAGATCAATCTCAATCACCTTTTTGGGTCTGGCAAGAACCGGATGACTGACCAGAAACAGGAGCAAAAACCCGAAAGCCCATGCAGCCGTCTTTATGTAAATTATTAACATATTATACCTAATTTTACAGTGATGTATATTTTGTCGGCAGTTCCCCGGACATACAAATAAATTATTCCAAATTGGGATAATAAAAAATACGCCCCGTGTAAAAAAAATTATACTCCCCGTTTTTTCTCCCACTGAGTAAAGGGGAGAGCCCAAAGAAAAACGGGGCGATGGAGCGCATTCATTTCCGGAAAAAAATTTCACAGCATGTTTCTGCGACAGATGACCAAAAATCGTCAACGGTATTCTGAGAATAGATCAGAAAAAATCCAGGAAATTACGCCTAATAGCCGGAATATGCGATAAACTGTAATTTGGAATGGGATAAAAGGTTAAAAAATAGTTTAAATTTTTTTTCTGCAACTGTCACACATCCACTTTCGGGAAGTATAACCGGCAAAGGAGAAGTTATGAATAAAAAATTAATTGAAAACAAGGGACTTTTTACTATCGAATGGGCTCCGTTTGAATTGGTGGAGAGTGCAAGCGAAGAGCAGTTGCTTGAAGCATCCGGGTCTTTGCATAGAGAATTTTTGAGTTCTCAGAAAGGGTTTATCCGCCGGGAACTTTTACATCTGCAAGATCGTAAATGGGTAGACCTGGTCTACTGGGAGGATGATGCATCCGCAAAAAAGGCAATGGAAAGTGCAATGAATAGTGAAATTTGTTACAAATACTTTCATCTGATGGTTCCTGCCGACCAAGAAGCCGAAGTGGGAGTTCTTCACTTGAAACAAAAAGAGATCTACACGAAGGATGTGTGAAGTGATGAAGAACAATACATTAAAATTAATAATAAATTCCTCAATCACCGGTGTTATTCCGGCAACCCTCGAAGGAATTCTCATTTATTCGGTTGAGCCAACAATCAGCCAATGGATGGTAATCCAGGCAACACTTTTCTGGTTTACCTGCGGTTTTGTGGTCTATCAGTTAAATACCGGTGAAAATATTTTTCTAATTTCAGTTGGCTTTACTATGTTTTTAAATTTGCCATGGTATATTGCCGAATCAATTGTAAAAAATAAGCCGGAGCATTTTATCCCGCTTGTGATCGCAAGTATTGTGCAGGGAATTATCATCGGGTCTCTGACAAAATGGCTGAATAATGGGAAGGCCGGGCAGAAGGCAATTTATGAATGAACAATTGAACAGCGAAGACCTGGTTGAAGAGACGTTAGGCGGCAATGCAAAATCGCTTGAGAGCCTTCTTAAATCCAACCAGGACTTTATATATAATGTTTGCAGATCTATGTTTCTGAATCCGATGGATGCAGAGGATAGTACGCAGGAGATATTGATCAAAATTGTTTCCAATCTTTCAAAATACGATAGGACCAGGGCAAAATTTTCCACATGGCTTTATCGCATAACGGTGAATCATGTTCTTTCTGCAAAGAAACAGAAGCTGGAAGAACTAACAGGTGATTTTGAAAGCTTCGGGAAAGATCTTGATAAAATTCCAAACGAAGATTTTCAAAAAGAAGAGCTCTCGCGGCCGGAAACAAAACTTTTGATCGATGAAGCAAGAATCGGCTGTTCTATGGGAATGCTCCTTTGTCTCGACAGGAATCAGAGAGTAGTATTTGTTCTCGGTGAAGTGATGAAGGTGTCGCACAAAGAAGCGGCGGAAATCCTGGAGATCTCACCAGATAATTACAGGCAAAGACTTTCCCGCGCCAGAAAAGATCTGTTCAACTTCATGGAAAATCAATGCGGCCTTATAAATAAAAAAAACTCCTGCCGTTGTGAGAAAAAAGCAATTGGATTCATGAAAGCCGGATGGGTGGATAAAAATAATCTTAAATTTGCCAGTGACCACCTAAAAAAAATTCGCGAAACTGTAGAGAGACAGGATTGTACAGAAGATGAATTTTCTTCAAAAGGATACGATGAAATATATGATAATAACCCGTATTACGAAACACCGCGGATCGTACTTGAGAAAATATTATCCCGACTGGAACCTGAGTTTATAAAAATAGAATAACCTGCCGCAGTGAGATGGCGGTTAACGTATTTAAACTGATTTTTTGATCACTATTGCGAAAGGGATTGACCCGGCGTCAAAAAATTGTGTTCAACTTTTGCAAAAGCAAAAGTTGAGGGCGAAGGGGTTGACAATTTTTTGACGGGAGGGGAAAGCCCGGCCCCGGGGGATTCGCCCCGGAAACAACCCCCTTTGGAGCGCATAAAAAAGCTATTCAAACCAAACTGAGGATGTAAACTAGCGCCAAACGTTTTAGGCAAAGGACATCACATGGAATTACTGAATCCAAAGAAATTTGATTTTGGACATCTTGACGAAAAGTCAAAAAAAATCATGAAAGAAACTGTAGGTTTTTTTGAGAAGAAGGGCAAAAAGAAGTTAAAAGAAGATGATCACAACCGGGTCTGGTATTCTGATTTTCTGGATTTCCAGAAAAAAGAAAAAGCGTTCGCAACACTCATGACCCCGGCAGGCTATGGTGACAGCGATTCGAGATGGGACACTACCCGGATCTGCGATTTCAATGAGATCCTTGGTTTTTATGGATTGTGTTATTGGTATACCTGGCAGGTTTCCATGCTTGGACTTGGTCCGATCTGGATCAGTCACAATGAAGATATCAAAAAAAGAACTGCAGACCTTCTGAAAAACGGTGCGATATTCGCCTTTGGTCTTTCGGAAAAAGAACACGGTGCCGATTTGATTTCGAGCGATATGACGCTCGAAGAACTGGGAAACGGAAACTACAAAGCCAATGGCGATAAGTATTACATTGGAAATGCAAATAAGGCGGCTATCGTTTCCACATTTGGAAAAATGAAAGAGAGTGGAAATTATGTTTTCTTCGCCGCAGATTCCGGCCACAAAAATTATGAACTCATCAAGAATGTGATTAATTCGCAAAGTTACGTTGCGGAATATGCTCTACACGATTATCCGATCACCGAAAAAGATATTCTCTCCAAGGACCGGGAAGCCTGGGATGCATCTCTTTCCACAATTGCGATCTGCAAATACAATCTCGGCTGGGCTTCAATCGGGATGTGCACTCACGCATTTTATGAATCAATCAACCATGCATCGAAGAGAAAACTTTTCAACCGGTTCGTGACAGATTTCCCACAGATCAAACAGTTCTTTGTCGATGCCTATGCACGACTTTTTGCAATGAAACTTTTTGCATTACGAGCAAAAGATTACATGAGAACAGCGTCGTCTACTGACAGACGTTATCTCTTGTTTAACCCTATGGTCAAAATGAAAGTCACATTGCAGGGAGAAGAAGTGATCAATCTGCTCTGGGATGTGATTGCCGCGAAAGGATTTGAAAAGGATATGTATTTCGAAACGGCTGCGAGGGATATTCGCGCCCTTCCGAAACTGGAAGGAACCGCACATGTGAACATGGCCCTGATCATGAAGTTTATGAATAATTATTTTTTTGATTCGGATCCGGGCCTTCCCAAAATTCCGAAAATGAACGAATTCAGGGACGATACATTCCTCTTCAACCAGGGAGCAACCACAAAGGGATTTGAAAAAATTTCATTCCATGATTACAATGCTGTTTATGACAGTGTGAATCTTTCAAATGTAAAGATTTTCAAAGAGCAGGTTGCTACATTCAAAACTTTCCTCGAAAAAACTCCACCTGACAAAAAGCAGTCAAAGGATCTCGATTTCATGCTGATCGTAGGCGAATTGTTTACGTTAGCCGCCTATGCTCAACTCCATGATCCGGAAATCATCGGAGGACGAGGAACTGTTCCTGCGCGTCTGGTCAAAGGTTCAGTCTTATAAAGATAGTTATGAAATGAACCCGTAGTCCCGCAGGAAAAGCCGGAGAACAGAGTCGCATATCACATGCAAAGTTTTTTGAAGCCATTGAATCTTGTTTTTCTGTTCGCGCTGGCGCTGGCATTCACAGTCGTCACTTGCAGGGAAGCGGCGACTGTTTCCCAAAAAACAGAGAAAGGAATAATCGATCTGCGGAACTGGAATGCCGATTCCGGTGAAGTTGTCCGGCTAAATGGTGACTGGGAATTTTTTTGGGACGAAACATTTGCTTCGATAAAACAGAAAAAAAATCTTTCTCCTGAATATATCCCGGTTCCGGGATCCTGGGCAGACAACTCAGATCATCCTGCCACCGGGAAAGCTGTATACCGGATAAAAATTCTCACAAGTACAAAGTTCCCGGTCTTTGCACTGAAGATTTATGAATTCCCGGAAGCATACAGAGTTTATGTGAACGGGAACTTTCTTCTCGAAAATGGAAAATATTCTCCTGATCCTTCCCTTGGTTTTCGCAGCCTGGTCAGACCGGTAGCCGTTTTTCCGAACGAAAATAATTCGTCTGAGATCGCAATCGAAGTTGTTTCACTGAAACAGAGAGATCCCGGACCGAGAAGGGCAATTCTTTTTGGACGGGAAAAAGATATCCGGTCTGTCCAGGAAAATCAGATTATTTCAGACATGCTCACGGGAGGAGTTCTGCTGATCATGGGACTCTATCACCTTGGTCTTTATTTCCAGAGAAAAAAAGAAAAAGGTTCATTCCTGTTCGGTTTATACTGCCTACTGATGACATTCCGGATCTGCGTGACAGAAGAACATTATTTGCACAAATATTTTCCGGAATTTCCCGACAGGCTCGAATGGCGGCTTGACGTGCTTTCATTCCTTGTACTTCCGCCTATAGTCACTGCGATATTTGCAAATTTTTTCCGCCATGAATTTCACCAAAGAATCCTGTTTCCCGCTCTTTTCATATTCGGATTGTTCACTATCGTCTATACGATTTCTCCAGGTGAATATATTTTTACAGCATACATCGGGTTTTCCTTATTAACTTCTTTATATCTTGGCTTCGTTCTATTCAGAGGCGTTGTCCGGAAACGGCCCGGGTCCATTGTGTTTCTTCTTGGCTGGATTATATTTTCGGGAACTGCGGTCCTGGATTTTCTTTCCTACAGCAATATCACCAGAACGATTTATGTTAGCCACATTGGATTTTTGTTTTTTGTTTTTTCCCAGGCATATTTTCTATCCATTAGATTCAACAATGCCCTGTCCACAGCAGAAGAACTGACCGGAAGGCTTGAAATAAATGTCAGGCAAAGAACAGAGGAATTGAACTATTCCCTCGATATAATACATAAAGATCTTTCGCTGGCCAAAAAGATCCAGGAGGAATTGCTCAAAAGAAAAATTGTTAAATTTCCCCAGATGAACATTGTGGAGAAGTATATCCCGGTTTCCGAGGTTGGTGGGGACATCTATGATATCCGCGAGATTCATCCCGGAAAGTTTCGTATTTTCCTCGCAGACGCTACGGGACACGGTGTCCAGGCTGCGTTCGTTACGATGATGATCAAAAGCGAATATGACAATCTTGATCTGCCAAACCTCCTCCCGAATGGAATTATTGAATCGTTCAACAAAAGTTATTCCGAAAAATACAAATCTCTTCTTTCATTTTTTAGCTGCTTTATCCTGGACATAGATCTCGATAAGAAAATGATTTCTTTTTCGTCTGGCGGTCATCCTGACCAATTGCTGATCCGTGGAAATGATATCATCCCTCTTCAGTCCGGAGGACCGATGGTTGGGATCAAGACAGCATCTTCCTATCGCCTTGACGAAATTCCGCTATTTCCCAGGGACCGGTTCCTGATTTTTACTGACGGACTGTTTGAAGAATTCAATTCCAGGAATGAAATCTATGGAGAAGAAAGGCTCCGGAAAAGTGTTCAGGATTTTTCGGAAAAAAGCATTTCAGATCTGACAGAATTAGTTTTGAAAGAAGTTGAAAATTTTCTCGGCCAGAGAAGTAAGGACGATGATATTACAATTCTGGCGATCGAACTTAAATAAAATGCGACCATATAACTCATCAGTTTGCTGACAGACAAAGGATCGAACCCCGGACCTCCCGCTGAAAACTGATTTTTCGCACGAAAATATCCAAAAATTTGCGTTTCCATTGTCCACTTTTTGTAATTTGTTACGTATCAATATTCGTAGGTTTCCGGTTCCGGTAAAGTGCTGCTACTGCGCTCGCCAGATAATTTTCCGGAGCCTATACAAAAAAAACAGATTTCTACTATCTATAAGGAGAAGAAAATCTCAAAGGGGTTTTCAAATTGTATGGAAAAAAGAAAAGAAATCAATTGCGACACCTATTTTCTGATAGTTAGCTTTATACTCTTTGCCTTATCAATTGCACCCTATGTCCTGTCAGGTTTTTGAATAAATTTTTCTTCCTTTCAAAAAACCTGCCCGGTTAAGCTTTTATCAACCTGAATATTTTACGTTATGCGGCAATGCTGACCTGTTCCCTGCTTCTTAAAGAGCATTAAAAATCCGGCAAGGAGCAGCCCGGAGAAATTTTCCCTTTGACTTATTAAAGTATAAGGAAAAATTATTCGTATGGAAGAAGTGAATTATTGGGTGATTGCCTACTTCTACGGAACCCCAATATTACTCGGCGGGGTCATAGTTTCCAAAGGAATACGCAGATTTTTTAGCAGGACACGGATCGGTATCGAGCCGGTGCAGAAATAACAATTCACTGCTATTTTTCTGACAATTCCTCCCATTTACGTAATTTTCTCTGCTCTATTTCTTCTAATTCTTTAAGGCGATCTCCCGCCTTTGTTTGTTCAATGTATTGCCCCCGACCGGAACTGAGAAGTTCCGCGAGGGTCTTTTTTTCTATTTCAATTTCGCTGATCTCTTTTTCAATCGTCTCCAGTTCCTTCTTATCCCGGAATGAAAGGCCTTTCTTTTTTTCAACAGAAGGAACAGCCTGATTTTTAAGGTTATCTGACTTTTCCATTGCATTTGATCGCCGCTCAGCTGATTCGGAATATTCTTTGTATTCCAGATAATCGGAATAATTTCCAGCGAACGTTTCAATGACTCCGTTCCCTTTAAAAACGAGAAGGAAATCACAAAGCCTGTCCATAAAATATCTGTCATGAGAAACAGCAACGATGCAACCGGGAAACTCTCCGAGGAATTCTTCCAGAATCGAAAGCGTTCGTATATCCAGATCGTTTGTCGGCTCATCAAGCAGCAGAAAATTCGGATTCTGGATGAGTATGTAAACAAGGTAGAGCCGTCTTTTTTCCCCTCCTGAAAGCTTTCCAATTTTTGAATTCTGCAATCTTCCATCAAAGAGAAAAAGTTCGAGCATCTGGGAAGCAGTGCGCACCTCCCCATTGCTCATTTGAATTGATTGACCGGCATTTTCTTTTATGAAATCAATGACCCTGACATCAGGATTCAATTCAAGGCTAGACTGATCAAAATATCCGAACTTCGTACTGATCCCAACGTTGACCGAACCGGAGTCAGGTTTTTCCCTCTCCGTGAGCAGATTCAACAGCGTCGACTTCCCGGCCCCGTTGGGACCAACGATTCCAATTCTTTCCTGGAATTTAAAAACATAAGAAAAGTTGTCGATGATTTTGGATTCGAATGATTTTGAAACATTTTTGAGCTCAAGAATTTTCTTGCCGAGTCTTCTCCCTGCTACGGAAAATTCAAGATTGATATCCTTCCCTGTTTTTTTCCGGCTGAGAAGATCTGTGATCCTGTCGGATCTTGCTTTCTGCTTCGTCCCGCGGGCTTTCGGCTGGCGACCAAACCATTCCAGCTCCTTCCGCAAAAAGCCCTTTGTTTTTTGCTCAGACTCCTTCAAGAGTGCTTCTTCTTCAGCTTTTTTTTCCAGGTAAAATGAATAGTTCCCCGGATATCTCTTCAGTGTGGAATCATCAATCTCATAGATTTTTTCCACTACTGAATCCAGGAAATACCGGTCGTGTGTCACAATTAGAAAAGGTTTATCCGTTTTCATAAGATATTGCTGGAGCCATAAAATTGTATCTATATCCAGGTGATTGGTCGGTTCATCCAGGATCAGAAAATTCGTGTCGTCAATGATAGTCTGGACAAGTGCAACTTTTTTCAGCATCCCTCCGGAAAGATTTGCCATTTTTTCATTCAGATTTTTCAAACCAAGTTCGCTCAGGATAGACTTAATGAACTGTTCATATTCCCAGACTCCTAGCCTGTCCATCTCAGACATGGCCATGTCATATTCCTGCGTAATAATTTCGCTATGATCCGTCTCCAGTGCAATGCACACGTTTTCATATCTTTTGATAACCTTCAGGGACGGTGAATCACTCTGGAAAATGTGCTCAAGGATTGTGTTCGACGGGATAAACTCCGGAGATTGACCAAGATAACCTATCCGTAGATTATTATTTTTTACAATTCTTCCGGAATCAATTTCAACTGACCCGAGAATAATTTTGAGAAGAGTAGATTTGCCTGAGCCGTTCACTCCGATAAATGCTATTTTATCATTGTCATCAACCCCAAAGGAAATTTCCTTAAAAAGAAATTTATCCCCGATTTTTTTAGAAAGTTTATCAATCGAAATGAGATTCAAAATGTAACGACCGGCATTGATTGCTTCAAAGTAATTTCACCATATCCGCAACTTTTTTTGCAATTTCGCGTAACGCATCAGTTCTGGAATCTTTTTCACCGTAGGCAAGTGCAACGCCCATCCTCCGGTATTTACGTGTCGAAGGTTTTCCGAAGATTTTAAAATCTGTTTTTGGAACAGATGCGGCATCTTCGATTCCACTGAATTCAGGGTATCCGCCGTCCTTTTCCGCTAATATCACCGCGCTCGCGCCAGCCCTTTCGAGAGTTATTTCAGGAATCGGAAGGCCAAGCACCGCACGCAAATGCAGTTCAAATTCATTAAAATTCTGGGTTCCTGCCAGAGTGACCATTCCCGTGTCATGAGGACGCGGAGATAATTCCGAAAAATAGACCACTTTGTCCGAAAGAAAAAATTCTACTCCCCAGATTCCAAAACCGGTGAGTTCTTTTGTAACCTGTTCAGCCATCCTCCTGGCCCCGGTCAATTGATCTTCCCTCAAAGAAACGGGCTGCCAGCTTTCCTGGTAATCTCCTCTTTCCTGACGATGACCAATGACAGGACAAAAAAGCGTTTTTCCATTTTTCTGCGTAACAGTCAGAAGGGTTATTTCAGAATCAAATTTTATGAATTCTTCGACGATCACTTCACTATAATCCCCTCGTCCCTTTGTCGCAGCAAACTCCCAGGCGGATTCAATTTCAGATTCCGACCGTATGACCGACTGTCCTTTCCCGGAAGAAGACATGAGAGGCTTCACCACACAGGGAAGACCGAGTTCTTTCACAGCAATTTTGAGTTCACCAAGGTTGTTAGCATAAGAATATTTCGCAGTCGGAAGATTCAGAGTTTTCGCAGCCAGGTCCCGGATCGCCTTCCGGTTCATCGTAAAATTTGCAGCTCTTGCACTCGGAACAACCTGGATTCCTTCTGATTCATAATGATAAAATCTTTCTGTCCTGATCGCTTCAATTTCAGGAACAATAATGTCAGGCTTATGCAATTCGACTAACGCATCAAGCGCGCTTCCATCCAGCATATCAATCACGGCAAACTTATCAGCCACCTGCATTGCCGGGGCATCGGCGTAGGAATCGACTGCAATTACAAATTGTCCTATCCGCTTCGCGGCGATCACAAATTCTTTTCCAAGTTCTCCCGAACCAAGTAGCATGATTTTTTTTCTCATCAATTCTTTCTCTTTTATATGCGTGATACTGTAAATATATAAATTGCTCCGGGGCGAGATCCAAAACGGAAATCAGGACAAAAAGCAAATTATCCGTATTTTTCACATACGTTCTATTCGAGAAATGATCATTGATTAATTATTTCCTTGAATAAAACATAACCCGTGCGATAATCATTCAGCGATATGCCAACGGAAACAATTTGAATAAAATATTCTACAAAATCATTCTTATTACATTCACTCTGTTCCCTTTTTCTGATTGCAGGCTCAATCCTGACAATGCAAACAGTCTATTCGGAAATTCATTTACAAGACTCCAGATTCTCAGGTGCTTTTTAGGACAGGACGGATTATTTTGCCCGAAAATTCCCGTCAGGGGAACTATTCTTTCCAGCTCCAAAATTCCAATCGCAGGCGTAACATTCAGCTTTTCAGTTGCAAATGGAACGCAGCCAGTAACCGCATCTTCTGATTCCTCCGGAAATTTCAGTAACGCAGTCGGAACCCGTATATTCAACGTATCAGTAAAATCATTCAGCAATGTTTTCATCGGTTCTTTCGGAATAAAAATCCTGGACGACAATTCTCTTCAGCTTTCCAATGTTTCTTCCGGAATATCCGTAACAGCAATCATGCTTCAGGGTGGAGCAAATCTGAATGTAACAGTTCCTGAAAATTCGTTTTTCAGTTTTTTCGGAAGTGTAGCAGGGACAGATAAAGCCAGACAAATTTTACAAACAGTGGACGGAGGGTATATTGTAATCGGTCAATCAGACACTAATATTCCCTCAGTAGGTAGCCTCACTCCGCTGAATTCAATTTCCGGAAATAATGATTGTCTCGTTGTAAAATTAAACTCCGCAGGAATAGTCCAATGGTACACTTTTCTCGGCGGACCTGGAAACGATAGTTGCAATGCAATAAGCCAAACCTCCGATGACGGGTATGTATTGGCCGGCACAGCTTCTTTAGGATTCTCATCCTTAGGCTCCGCCTCATCACCCCTTTATATGTTCAGTGGCTCCAGTTCCTTTGATGGGCTTGTCATCAAACTTGCATCAACAGGTTCTGTTCAATGGTTTACATTTTTCGGTGGTTCATCGGCAGGAAATTTCGTTACTTCCGTATTACAGACTCCGGATGACGGAGGATACTTAATAGGCGGAATGGCAAACGGGAATTTCACGACTTTTGGTTCATTGGTTCCTGTAAATCAATATTCCGGAGGAGCCACTTTCGATCAGGTCCTGACTAAATTCAGTTCGAGCGGAACGGTAAAATGGTTTACATTCCTCGGAAGCAGTACGGGCGTAGATAACCTCGCCGCAATTTCACAGACATCTGATGGAGGATATATCACGACCGGCGATACAAATACCGCAATTGCAAACATTGGAAGTATCACTCCAATAATCCAGAATACAACTGCAACCGCTGATTTATCAGTTTTCAAAGTGAATGCAAACGGTGTGCTTCAATGGTTCACATTTCTCGGTAGTTCATCTCCCGATGGGGGATTGGGGATTTCCGGAACTTCAGATGGTGGGGCGATCGTTGGTGGTCTGGCCAGGGGGAATACCGGTTCTTTCAATGGAAAATCACCTGTTTTGCCGTTTAGCGGTTCAGGTACCGGAGATTGCATGGCCGTAAAATTGAGCTCCAGTGGTAACGTAGAATGGTTCACATTCATCGGAGTAGCCGGAGCGGCGAATCAGTGCAACTCTGCGATCGAAACAGGAGAAAAAGGCTATTTTCTGGCTGGAACCGGAGCCAGCATAAATTCGTTGGGTGGAGTTTCCCCACTCAATACTTTCGCAGGAGGAGCTTCCGATATTCTTCTCGTTAAGCTGACAAACGTAGGCGCAGTGCAATGGTTCGAATTCCTGGGGAGTGTCGCCGGTGCAGAAGCCGGATTTTCCGGGATACAGACGACAGATGGGGGTTATGCGGTTACCGGATATTCCGACACGGCAATTACTTCTATCTATTCTCAAGCCCCAATCGTATCTTTCGGAGGAACATTTGATTATTTATTTTTCAAATTGAAATCTACTGGAAAATTTTAATTCCTGAATCCCCCAGATTCTTTTACGGATTGATCTAAGGAATCATCCCGTCCGATAATATATTAAAGCCTTCCATTTAAAATGAGCGACATAATTAATCCCGACAATTTTGGAATTACCGAATCCGGACCGGATTTTATCAGCGAAATCGAACTCAAAACTCTGATGCTGCAGTATACACCTCAGACAATGAAAGATATAAATTCGATTGAAAAAGGCGTTGAGAGTTTTTTCCTTTTCGACCAGGCACCGTATGCACTTGCAAAAATTGAACAGATATCTTCTCTCAAAGAAAAAGACATACAGTTCATGGTTGAAAAAAGGGTAATCGCTTCCTGCAAATACATTGAATTCTCCGAGGAAGAGAAGCAGCTGCATATAAAAACAGCACTGATCCGACCGGTCTCTTTGCAATTTGTGCAGGCGCAAAAAGTTAAACGGGCCTGCCTGAGAGAAAGTATTATCTCGATACTGAAATTTGTTCATCATCGCGATAAAATGATCCAAACACTCCAGAAGAATTCTACGTTAAGCGACTTTGTGAATAATACTTACAAAAGAACAGATGAAGGAGGAAATCTGCTCGGTTTCAAAGATCATAATTCACTTCTGAAAAGAATGAAAAATCTGGAAACACTCTCATTTGAATATTTTCTTGAAAGGCAGATGCATCCGGATGAATCTCTTCTGACAACCGTCATTTCGCGTCTATCCCAGGGCAGATCCAAATTGCTCGAAGACCTCAGTGAAACTCTCACTCTACCCGAGGAGGCATTGAATGCTCTTGAGGAACGCGGAAACGGATCTATCCTTCTATCTTTAACTCCGGCACTTCATATCATTTCGCCTGCGGTTTCGGGTCTCATGGAATATGAAAATGACCAGATCAAAGTGTTCCGGACTGAAGTAGAATGCATACTTCCTATTTTCAGCGAATTAGGAAAAAATATTTTGATTTCAATCCTTCCGGAAGAAGACTCTCCGTGGTCAAAAGCAGGAGCCGTTGTCAATGATGAGCAGATTCTTGAGGAATTAAGAAAACATCCTTCATTTGCCTATGGCGATCAGTGGCCCGGAGGTGCAGATTTCATTGAAGGCTACTCAACCCTTCTCACTACTTCCAATACTCTTTTTGCTGCGAGACGTGAAAATGCATTGGATATCCTTATGATGGAAAATCTAAAAGTCATCAATATGAAATTTGATGCGTTTCATCTGACGGATGAAAACTTTCAGGTGATCGATTCTATCCTTGCCGATTACAATAACGACCGCACAGAGCTCTTCGGGATATTGAAAGAAAGAATATTAGGAAATCCGGTTGTCCTTGCTGTAAAAGAAAGAAGAGCAGAGAATCTTTCTTCAGGTATTTACATATTGTACAAAGAAAATCTCGCACGTGCGTTCATTCAAAATAAAAAACGGCGCTCTTTTCTTCATTTAATGGCAAAAGACAACAATTTCGCAAGAGGGATTTATGACTTCCTGATTGATGTTTCCGGAGAAGGAATTCCCAAGGCGATGATAGAAGAGCAAATTCAATTGTCTAAATCCATTTCCGAATGGGAAAAAGAACTCGAAGAAGAAAAAAGAAAGAAAGAAGAAGCCAAAAAACCATTTCTCCAAAAAATACTGGAATTTATTTTGAAGTTGTTCGGATTCCATTCCGAAAAGAGACGGGAAGAAGATTCAGCAAGAGAACAGGGATTTAATTTTTCAGAAAAACAAAAGTCAGATCCGGATCTGAAAAAAAATCAGGTTGCGGTCAAAGCACCGTCAGCTGCATCCCCTCCCAGAGAAAGACAAATCCTGATCAGCTCCAGAGTACAAAAAGCAATCGACTACGTTGATAGAAAAAACAAAGGTCTCATTTGGCTTGACGAACTGATGCATGCCCTGGGTTCTCCTAATTTTACATACGAATCAGTCAGCGATATGCTGTTCTACGACCAAAAGAGACGATACTCCGAAGTCAGAGTATTGAATGAAGTGAGACATGTGTTCATCAATAAAGAAATGGAAGCCAAGAAAGAATGGTTAAAATCAACTATCATTTTTCTCGAAAGTAATCCGTCGAAGCATGAATACCAGCTTTTGGCTTCCCATCTAAAAAACAAATTGCAATCATAGTTTCAGTAATTATACATTCCTATATCTACAATGATCTTTGAATTATCCTTTCTTGACATGCATTCGCATTTAATCTGAGCCGAAGAAGAATAAGTTCCTTGTGAAACGCCGATTTTCAAAGGCTTACAAGCTTTATAAAGGTCTGTGTTATTCAATTTTTCGCAGGCCTCTTTCCCCGGAATATCATTTGCAAATGTGACAGAACTTAAGTTTAACGACAGAAGAAGAATAGCTAAATATTTCATACGCTCTCCTGGTTTAGTTTTGACCCAAAGATTTTTGGTGTCAACTTTTATTCCATCGGCGAATAGTAAGAATCTGTTTGAGATGAAGTAAAGAGATGCTAAAATAATCTTATCTTCGAATTTTATAGTAAATTTTACGATGAATTTGAACTGGAATTTTATGTATCATGTGAATCCGGGAAAAAAATTCGGTTATAGTTGGGGGAACTCCACGATCATAAAATTTTTCCGCCAAAAGCTCACTCCATCCGGCGATATCCAACGTCAAAAGTAATGTAAACAAACCGGTTTTGGAAATACCAAGATAATCCGATAAAATATCGAACTGAATCCAATCTTGATTTGCCGGTCTAAAATTCGTCTTCACAAGATCCTTTCCCGGATCCTGAAAACGTTTTTTAATAGTCTCTCTCCGGCCCATCCCCCCAGACATTATCAAATGACCATACCTTTTTATAAGGAAATGGAAATAGATTTCCCTACTTGTTCCTTCCGTGCGTTCTGCAAAATCCTCAATGAATCGCCGTGGTACAAGTAGGGACGATTGCGTTCTGGGAAGCTCTACAGGATAAATTGGCATACTTTCCGTCCTCATGAATATTCCGGCCCTGGATTCAGCCGCAGAATCCAGAGCCCTCTAATAAATCAGGTAAAAAAAATTCAGTTGTGACTGATTTTTTGCAAAAAAATCCCGAACATATTGAAATTTTTTACAACTTCGACATCGATGGACAATAATATTTTCCAGAAAGATTCATAGCCTGCCCTGACAATTATTTTTGGGGAATATCGTTTTCTGCGGGAAATACAAGATTTTTTTTAAGCAAATAATCAGACAGTGTCAAAAATGACCTTGCTTTTCTCTGGGGAACGATGCAGGGAGCAGAGAATACCCTGCAAACAGGATATTCTCTGTACGGCGGATTAATAGCAAAATTTAATGCATTGGACTTATCAAGTGCATCCAAAAAATAAGTGTCGCCCTCGACCCATCCGAAAATATTTCCATAAGCGAAATATGCGGATTGCCTGCTTTTCACGTTCAGAAGATCCCTACCCATTACTGAAAAATATACTTCCTTGCCGACAATTCCAAGAACCGTTGGAATAATATCCAGTTGCGAAGAAATTTCTCTTCTTAGTTCCGGCCTGAAACGTCCGGGTGAATAAATCAGAAACGGGATATTCCTGTCTTCATAGTAATTCAGATTTTTGTGATGCGTGTGATCGGAAACAAAGAGAAAGACGGTGTCACGAAAATAATCCGATTTTTCTGCTTTTTGCAGATAGTCTTTTATCGACCAATCAGCATATCGCATAACGTTCAAATACTCACTTTCAGGAGTCCTCTTTCCAAACACAGCAAACTCAGGAGAAGGAACTCTGTAAGGATAATGCGTGGACAAAGTGAGGACTACAGATAAAAAGGGCTGATCCGGTTTACTTTCCTGGAACCTGGTATGCATGAAATCATATACATCAGCATCATCGATTCCCCACGCGCCTGTTTTATACTTTCCAGAGCCGGAAATTTCAGCATAGTCAAATAACGCATCAAATCCCCAGTGCTTTAAAATCGGCTTTATATTTTCAAAGGCCAGTTCTCCCCCATAATAGAAAGATGTGCTGTATCCGGCTTTTTTGAGAATATTTCCAAGGCCGGAAACGCGACCGAGAGAGTGACGTGAATGGATAACGCTCAGCCCTGGTCGGTCCGGGATACCGGTAAGGACTGACATAAGACCATTGGATGTGCGTCCGCCAGTTGCAAAAAATCTTGTGAAGAAAATTCCTTTCCGGGCCAGGGAATTAAATTCCGGTGTGACTTCGATTTCTCTCACGGTTCCTTCTGCGATCGGTTTTATAAATTTTCCGGTCCAGCTTTCCATGATAAACAAAACTATGTTAGGGGGCCGGATCGCATTCTTCGCAATTGTCTTCCGCAGAACCGGATATTTAATACTTACAAATTCCGCTCCGGGATATTTTATCTCTTCACGCACCTGGTAGACAGATTCCTCTAAACTGACTCTCTGCGAATCCGGAACCGGATCCGCACGAAAGTCTGCAAACATCGTAAAAACCCCATTGAGCGCCAGGTTATTCAGGTAGGTATTTTCGGAAATAATGGCATTCCCGGGTCCAATCGGGCTGGTCTGGATTCCTCCTCGCATAAGAAGGAGAAGAATTAAACTCCCGAAAATCATTCCTGTCAGCAGACGCGTAATTTTTTCGCGTTGATATACGGGCCGCAAGAACAGGCTAAATAAAATAGACGAACCGCTAAAAATCAGAAGGACGCCAAGAACTGAAAAAAACAAAAATTGAGGATTCCTCTCCAATGCAGACTTCAGAATGATAATTGAATCGCTCCCCAAAAAAACAAATCCTTCATAACCGATATGTTTATTGGCATTTTCAAAATAAAGAACATCTGCCGCAAGATGTCCGGTCATCCAACAGGAAATCAATAAAGGACCGTAACTCCAAAAAATTCCATATGGCCTAAACCGGTTAAAGAAATTGAGACAAGATAGGATGAAAAAGGGAAAAAGCAGAATTGCCGTTACAGAAAAATCAAAACGGAATCCAACAAGAAAAGCTTTCAGGATTTTCTGAAGCGGGGCATTTTCAAAACCGGTCTTATAATAAACTATAAATATAATCCTGTAAACAAACAGTATCACAGTGAAATAAAGGAATAATCCGGCGAAATATTTCTCTTTTCTGGTGAAAACAGTTTTCATCATCAGAAATCAATCTGCTTTTTGCAGGTGCAGCTCTGAAGCAGGGGGAAAAATCAGATTCTGATTCATCATTTCAGTACTGAGATTCAGAAATGCTTTTGCTTTTTTGCTATGCCCTTCACATACAATTTTTACTGCATTGCAAACCGGATTCACTATATGCGGTTTGTTGACTGTAAAATTGATCTGATTTGCTCCGTCAGCTCCCTGGAAGAAGAAAAGATCTTTCTCTATCCATCCAAAAACGTTTCCATAAGCAAAGAACGCTGAATGAGATTTTTTTGGTGCCAGAAGATCCCGACCCATCGCAGAAAAGAAAGTTTCTTTACCGACAATGCCTACTATAGTCGGGATTACATCGAGCTGCGACGCAATTTCATTTCTGGTTTCCGGTCTGAATTTTCCAGGAGCATATATCAGGAATGGAATATTCCGGTCCTCATAATAATTTAAAAACCTGTGATGAGCATGATCTGAAACAAAAAGGAAAACAGTGTTTGAAAAATATCCGGATTTCCTCGCTTTCTCCATGAAATCATGCAGCGCCCAGTCGGCGTAGTGATAGACGTTCAGGTATTCAGAATCTTTTGTAGATTCATCATACAACCGGAATTTTTCCGCGGGAACCCTGTAAGGATAATGGGTTGTAAGTGTGAGAGCAACAGCAAGAAAGGGTTCGTCACTTTTTGTCTTCATTATTTCGTTATGAAGAACATCCAGAACATCCGCATCATCATAGCCCCAGGCACCAATTTTATATTTTTGAAGCTGGTCAATCTTCTGCTTACCATATATCGTATCAAAACCCCATCTCGGCATCAGAAAATCTTTATTGTCAAAGGAAAGATCCCCGCCTGTAGCAAAAATAGTTCTGTATCCAAGGCTCTTCATAATGTTCCCAAGTCCGGAAAAATTCCCCAGCACCTGGTGAGTCCGGACTACGGTCAATCCCGGTCTATCAGGAATTCCGGTGAGAATTGACATCATTCCGTTTGTAGTGCGTCCGCCGCTTGCAAAAAATCTTGTAAAAAAAATCCCTTCCTTTGACAGCCTGTTGAAATGCGGGGCAAGTTCCTTACCGTCAATTTTTCCGTCTGACATTGGAGTCAGAAATTTTCCCGTCCAGTTTTCGAGCATGATTACCACGATATTCGGTGGTTTCTTTGCGTTAACCGCCTTTGCTTTTCTGAGTATGGGGTATTTTGCACTTATGAATTCGGCACCGTCATAATTTATTTCTTCGCGGACAATGAGACTTGCTTCAGCAAATTTCATTGTGAGTGATTTCGGAATCGACTGGCTTTTCATATCCATGATCGAAGTGAATGCTCCGTTCAGGCCGAGATTATTCAAAAAACTATTTTCAGAAATAATTGCGTTGCTCGCGCGGATCGGGCTGGTCTGGAATCCGCCCCTTACAAAGAAAATAACCGAAATGAAAACCAGAAAGAATTCCACAAAACTGGAGATATTCCTTTTCGGGGAATATTCGTACGAATTGTATTTCAGAAATGCATATATGGAAACCGGAAAAAACAAAGAGAGAAAAGTGATTCCGAGAAGGAAAGGAATCGTATTTTGTTCGAGAGCGGATTTAAATATAACTCCAAGATCTTTTCCGAAAAACACAAATCCTTCATAGCCGATATGTTTGTTTGCATTTTCATAATAAATCAGATCCGCAATCAATATCGATATCATCCAGATAAAAAGAATGTTTGGCAGATATCCCCAGATAAAACGGTAAACGCGGTAACGGTTGAGAAAATTTATGACTGATAAAATAAAGAAGGGGCCGAGCAGGATTGCACAGGTTGCAAGATCAAATCGTAGCCCGACAAAAAAGGATTTTACTACGACTCCACTCCCGGCATTATCAACTCTGTAATAATAGGTTATCAGAAAAGCAACCCGATAGAGAAAAAGCGTGGTGAGATAGACAAATGAATAAAAAGAAAGTAATTTCAGGTTGGGAGGGATTTTATTCAGGATCTTATTAATTTTCATAATTTCAGTCAGTGTGAACAATTATTCTTATGGGCAATCAAAACAACATTTAATTTTTGCAACTGATTGTGGATACGTATGCGTTTATCCGGATTCATTCAGAACTTTTATAAACTCCAAGTGCCATACAGAACCAACCGGAAAGGAAAAGAATGCCACCAACTGGAGTCACCGCACCGAAAATTCGGATATTTGTCACAGCCAGCAGGTAAAGACTTCCACAAAAAAATAAAATTCCGGAAGAAAAACAGAACATAGAAACCAGGAGCCATTTCGAATTGTTCCGGTGCAAAAGAATGCCGGACAAAAACAAAGCAAATGTATGATAAAAATGATACCGGTTAGCGGTTTCATATACTGAAATCATTTCAGGGGGCAAAACTCCTTTCAATGCATGGGATCCAAAAGCACCTAAGCCAACGGCAAAAAATCCGCTGAGAGCTGCGAAAACCAGAAATCTATCCCGCATTCTGAAAATCTTTCCTGAATTTCAAAAATGTTTTTACGGAAACCTGGCCGGGAGCTCTCGGTTCTCCGATAGAACAATAAGAAAAACAGGAACCGAAAGAATCTCCGGCAATCCTTGAAATTATACCGAGTGGTCCCATGGCGAGGCCCGCTATTTTATATTCCAGGGAGAGACAGCGGATGTCACATAGAAAATCTACGAGTTCATTTGCATTTGAAGGCGTCACAGCAAATTTCAATATATCCCTCCCGGAACGGTATCCCGAAATTTTTCCAATCCGGTCCCGCATTTTTTTAAGAGAAATAACTTTTTCAAAATCATGGAATGAATAGATTATACTGAAATTATGATCTTTATAATTCCTGAAAATTCCGTTTTTCCGGTTAATTTCAACATCAATGAAATTTTTCTGATTATCAAATTCATTCAGGAATTCTTTTATATCAGCAAAATTCAATTCAGCCTTTTTTTTCTGATCAGAATCTTCAGAAAGCCGGTATGTAAAAATTTTCGGTAAATTGTTTGATCTTAGTTTTTCGCCCAGCTTTGTTATCATGAATTTCTTTGAAAAAAGATCAAGACGGACTTCGATCAAATCGATTTGCGAAATAATTTCGCTATCAAGTCTGTGAATTTCATTTTCTCCGACCGTAACTACGATTCTATATTTATTCATAGCGAAATAGATCCTGTACAAAAACCTGTTTAACTACTTAAGTCCCCGCTGGATCAGATCATGCAGGGAAACAATCCCTGCCAGTTTTCCTGCATGATCGACGACTGGAGCAACTGAAATCGGCCTCGGTCTTTCTTCCATGGAAACGAGCACATCATATGCCTTTTCGCCGGTTTTGAAACTCACTGGTTTCGGGTTCATGATCTCCGAAGCAGATCCGACAGATGTGAATTTACCTCCCATCAGAAGTTTCCGTATATCGAAATCAGTAATAAAACCCAGCAGGATCATGTCTTTATCTACAACTGCTACTGCACCAACCAGTTTAGCAGTTATCTCATTGATCACAATTTCAAGATTTGCTTCCGCCAAAACGAATGCACTCAGATCGTCCTTTCGCATAACATCCTCGATATTCAGACTGAGCCGTTTTCCGAGTCTCCCGGACGGATGATAAAGAGCGAAATCTTCTTCTTTAAAATTTTTCAGCTCCATCAATGTCATCGCGATGGCATCTCCGGCAATCAGAGCAATAGTTGTGCTGGATGTCGGGGCAAGTTCAAGGGGACAGGCTTCCTTCAGAACCGGTGTGATAATACACACTTCAGACGCCTTCGCTAGTCTCGACTCCGGGTTTGCTGTAATCGAAATAATTTTTGCCCCAATTTTTCTGATGGTCGGGATCAGGGATAGAAGTTCATCGCTTTCCCCGCTTTTACCGATCGCTATCACTACATCCCCTTCCTGGATAATCCCGGCGTCTCCGTGCGCGGCATCTGTCGGATGAATACAGATAGCCGGGGTACCGGTCGAACTCATAGTAGAAGAAATTTTTTTTGCAATGTCTCCTGATTTTCCAACTCCAGTGAGAATGACCCGGCCTTTTGAATTCAGGATCAGTTCGACTGCGTCTGAAAAAGCCGGGTCAAGGTTTTCACGAAAGTGTTCAATTGATCCGATTTCAATATCTATTGCTTTTTTGATCCTGTTTAATATGTCTTCATTCATAACATTTGGCAACGCGAAACCTAAATCTCATCAAATCCGATGTCTTCAGTTTTCACCTGGACAGTAACTACAGAATTCATTTGCGGAAGTCTCACGATAACAATCGCTTCATTCTTGACTTTCTGAACTTCGGCCTGATAGCCGGCAAACGGACCCCGGCTGATGAAAACCTTTTTTCCTTTCTGTAAACTTTCCTCTTTTCTGATTTTCAGGGTATCCGGATATTTTTCCACGAATAATTTTATGAGTTTTATATCTTCGTCAGGGATTTCGCATGGCTCCCCCTTATGAAATACAAAATGATGTGCTCCCGGAAGACCAAGGATCTTATTTTTGGATTCAAAAAATCTGATGTGTAGAAAAATATAGGAAGCGAATAGAGGGAATTCAGATACTTTGAACCGGTCAGTCCATTTTTTCTGAATCTGGAGAAGCGGGAGATAATTCTCGATCTTATATTTATCAAGAATTTTAGAGAGTTTCTTTTCCGCTCTCGGGTTTGTGTACAATGCGTACCATTTGTTGGTTTCAGTTTGAATCACGCTTAATTTTGAAGCTTACCGGTATTTTGATCACAGTATTTTCCGGCTGGTTAAATTTCCAATCCCGAATGACTGCCAAAAACTCATTTTCGAAGATTTTAAAGCGACAGGGAACGTCCGGGGTGATCCGCCCTGCCCGATTTTCCCTATTGATTTCTACAATCCAGGAGCATTCAGCTTCAAGACCCTGTTCCAGGGCCAATGCGGGGTAGGAAATTTTATTCCGGATCCTGTTGATTTCCTCTTCGATGGCACCGGTTTCACTGCTTTGGCTTGTGGAAGATCTCCCGTCACCGGGGGCTACGGCCGAATTATCAACCAGGACAAATTCCACGTTGGCAGAACTGCCCCTGTTCATATCGATGGCGACTCTTTTTACCTGCGAATTATACATCCCTGCAAATAAAAATCCCATGAACAGGCAATGAAGAATTACTGAAATTAAAATAGAATTTTTGAGTTTCATTGTAGTAAACATTCTGCGAGTGGTGTGGCTCCGGAGTCATTTTAAATAGAAAGTAGAGGGTACAATGGGCGAGTCCCTCGCTTCTCTCGGGTCGCGCTCACGGCTTCGGTCAATTTCTTTCCAAATTCAAATTCACAAAAAAATCCTTCCTCTCCAGGAAAGAAAATTGACCCCGCCTTGATCGCTCTCGCATTGCATTCACCAAATATCTTTCGTTCACCAGTCACTCCACTCTCACAAGCCCCGATTCCAGAAGCTCGTTGTTCAAAAATTTCCCTTTCAAAAAAACCTTTATCCATGTCCTTCTCTTTTTCAGAATAAAAAACATCGGCCAGATCCAGCCTTTGCTTTGTAGAAGCTCTAAACCCCAGATCGATCGTTCCAGAAGAGTGTCACCGTCCACAATCCTTTCCGGAAACGCCGTGTACGTGAAGATCTCCGATCCTGGAACTTCACTCTTCTCAAACCTGTAGCAGTTCTTCCCGGTTTTGACCACTTTTACGATCTCATCTTCCCCCTGTCATTCTGCTCAATCTCCCAATTGGATATCAGAACAAAACGGTTCGCTCCTTCCCTGAAATCTGTCCGTGTCTCTTCAAGAATTTTCGATATCTGATTTAAAAGTGAATCATACGGGTTCTTTGTCATGTTATCTTGTATTACAT
>JAIOQL010000087.1 GCA_021413405.1 Leptospira sp. | reverse complement strand
CAGCTCCGCCTGGAATTTTATAAAGTCAGGGATAACGTCTGGAAAGCAAAAGTCAATATGACTGATTCTACCCAGCTTTCTGTCGATGTTGCTGCAACTGGTGGACAGAACACTCAGGTTCCGGGTAACACAGAATTCGAAATCGGATTTTCTCCGGACGGAAAAATTGTTTCCGTTTCTGATGGAACTGACTCACAGAATGCGGGCAAATTGGCGGCTAACGTATCATTCCGTATTCCCGGAAATCCGGCGGTTCAGTCTTTTTCTCTGAACCTTGGAGAATCTGGACTCGTTGGGGGGATCACACAATTTTCTTCCGACTTCACGACGAAAGCAGTGAGCCAGGACGGTTACACTATGGGTTACATGGAAGCATTCACAATTGATAATTCCGGAACTGTTACCGGTGTGTATTCGAATGGAGTCAAACAGCCTTTAGCGCGGATTGCAATGGCAATCTTTACGAACCCGGCAGGATTGAACAAAGCAGGCGATACAATGTTCAGCTATTCAAACAACTCTGGAGAAGCGAATATCGGTGAAGCTGGAAATGCAGGCAGAGGAAGGATTAACGCGGGTCTTCTTGAAATGTCAAATGTGGATCTTTCCGATCAGTTTGTCGATATGATTGTTACTCAGAGAGGCTTCCAGGCAAATTCGAGGACGATCACAACATCTGACCAGATGATACAGGAAGTTCTCGGTCTGAAACGGTAATCATCCTGAATCTCCTGAAATTTGACCGTTAGAAATTTCGATTTCTAACGGTTGAACATCAATCACCATCCGTGTGATTGAATCAGGTAGAGCGGTCCAAAGTTTATTCGAATCCCCGATATAATGAATGGAAAGTTCATAATATTTTATCTTCTTTGCAGCTTCCCCTCCAGTCTTAAAAATCTGTACGTATTCTGATTCTCCACGAGAAACAGGGGCAGGGATAATATTACTTTTGCGAATTTTCTTCGAAGGTTCATTTCTGTCGCCTGGGTATTTTTCGTTAACTGTGTAATCATACCGCAGGATAATTTTTTCGATTTCGTTTTTTTGTTTATCGAGAAGCCGGACTATCAACGTCCGGAATAAATCACCAGTCGGAAATGCATGCCCGATGTTCTTGCCTATGATTCTGATTTCCAGAGAATTTCTGTTTATCATCTTCCCGGAAACCTGGAAGCTTTTCTTCAGAAAATTTTTATCGTGTCCACCAGGGAAGTTATGCGTTCTATATTCCCGGCCGGATCCGGCTGGTTCCATGTGACAGTCCTGGCAATTCTCCTTTCCATAGAAAAAACTTTTCTTCCATTCTTCGAGTGTATTTTGCATTGCTTGTGCAGAATATTGGAATTTATCGTGAGGAACATTTCCTGTTCCTTTTGGGAAATTGAACTGGTGGCAATGGCCGCAAAATTCACCGGATTTCATTTCAGGTACTTCTTTATAAATATGTGTTTTTGGATTCTTTGGGATTCGCGAGGTCAGGATGAGATCACCTCTCTGGTGACAGACTATACAGGAGATCCCTTCGTCACGAAACATCCGGTCCGAAATATTTTCGGGTGAGCCCCCGGCTCTCATGACAGGCGCGTGGCAATTGACGCACCATGTCAACGGTTCTCTGGAATGGCTTTCCCTGTACAAATCATTTGCAAACGCAACTTTATGCCGGGACCCCTCCCATTCTTTGAAGATTTCTTTATGGCATGATTGACATTCTTTTGATGACTGCTGTCCGGAAATACCAGTAATTGGTTTCAGTCCTTTAGAAAATCCATGGGCATTTTTTTCTGAACAATTTAAAACCGAAAAGGAAATTATGGCAAAGAGCATTCGGATGAAACATTTCATTTAAGTTATCTTCAGGGATTGCAAAATTAGAAACAGATATACATTTTGGCATACATCGGAAAAATCCAGAATTTAAAATCTGAGCTAAATTTCTACTGTTCTTTATTTGATCCTTCGCTCAGGGACCCGAAACACAGCGTACATTACTTGTCGCAGCTTTACTGTTCGTGGTCACTGCACCTGTGCTGAAGTTGACAACCCATGCAAAGGTCAATGTTCCGAGGCGTGTTGACGAGGCCCAATAAACACCAACTCCCGTTGCAGGAAATGCTGTGACATTAATTACCGGTGCTACAGTTCTCGTTAAATCAGTGATGCTTCTAAGTTCGTTGATATTTGGCAAACGCCAGGTTTTGCCCGCAAGGGTCAGGGAATTACAGGTTGCGAGAGAAGTAGCCCAGTCAATTGTACTAATGCCGCCAGTTGCGCATGACGTCCCTGAAAGACCGACGGGGCACTTTTGCCAGACCAGACTAGTGTTGTTGTCGAGAATGGTTCCATCTCCTTTATCCGAAAAATTTTGAGAAGGCTCCGGATCTCCGGCGACACAGCGGACATTGTTCGCAGTTCCCACGGCGGCGTTTGCAGCAGTGCCTAGTCCATAATCAAGATCCCAGCTATTCGCAGCATTAATTGCGTATGATAATCCGGCCCAATAGGCGGTCGGTTGCGCTGTGGCAGGAAAGTAGGCAGCATCCACAGTTGGTGCAACGTTCTGATAATTGACTACGTTCCCCAGTTCATTCACGGTTGGTAAGCGCCA
Source organism: Leptospira sp. (assembly GCA_021413405.1). Classification (GTDB taxonomy): domain Bacteria; phylum Spirochaetota; class Leptospiria; order Leptospirales; family Leptospiraceae; genus JAIOQL01. The sequence goes on along the minus strand of JAIOQL010000087.1, from coordinate 6,328 downwards.
GTTAGTTTTTCCGGCATATCCTGATCCTGAGTTTAAGCCTGAACAGGCAGTTCCCGCAGCAATCCAGCCCATGGTTGTCACACCTCCGGTGGCGCATGTCGCACCGCTCAACCCCTCTGTGCACGTTTTGACTGTTAATCCTGTGAGCGAGTCCCTGGTTATGAAATCGCTTGGAAACCCGGTATTGGTGAAAGGTCCAACGAAACTTCGCATACTGGGAGTGTTCGAATAGTCAGCATCCTGGCCAGGGAATCCTCCATTTCCGCATGTTGTCAGGGCACTTGCATCATAGCAATTGACCTGCCCACTGTCAGGAACCGGCATGATTGGATTCACAGTTACTGTATAAGTTTTAGAATTGCCGTTAGCGACAGATAGAGAGTAGACTATCGGATTTCTGAAGTCATTGGGCGTAACACCGCTGACTTGTGCAGTGCCTGAGACGGATGCGGAAGATCCTGTCGTGACAAAACTGAAAGAGGAGATAGAAGGAGGAACAACTGTTCCTGTAAAATTTAATCCACAATGTGAAGTGATATCGCCAAGAATTGCTTTTGCAAATAAAAATTTATTGAATTCATCTGATTTAAGATCACAAGGATTATTTAGGCTAAGCGTACAATTGAGAACAAATAGAAAAATGAAAATAGATAGTGGCTTCATGATTTTATATGCTACGATCCATGATATATTATTTATTTTCAATATAAACATTCAGATGTATGAATAAAAGGAAATCAATGATACGAGCTCGGGATTGGATGGTATTTTCCGCCTGAAAATGCGAATCCGTTTTGTATGGTTTAATTCCCCTTAACCTTAACCAGAAATTGATATCAAATCGATCGGGCAGTCAAGAAAAAAAGACTAATGACTCTATCGGTAGAGTGATTCAGAAAAGGATTTATATGTCAACTATGACCTTGACACTTCTTCATTGTTTACAAAAATAAAAACAAATTATTTTTGGGGTTACCGCTTTGAAATTCAGGAAATGTTGATTGAAACTTTTTTTTAGAAAAATAGAGGGAAATGGCAGGCCAATAGTTGTACTACACGGTCTATTCGGCTCATCCAAAAATTGGCTGAGTGTCGGCAAGGTGCTTAGCCAGTTCGGTCCGGTATATCTTCTGGATGCCCGGAATCATGGAGAATCACCGCATTCAGAAACACACACACTAAATGATATGGCACTTGATCTGAAAGAATTTATTGCAGATCATTTAACTGAAAAACCGGTAATATTGGGACACTCTATGGGGGGACTGACCACAATTTATTTTTCATTGCTAAATCCTGGAATTCCTGCTGCGATTGTAATTGTCGATGTGGCTCCCAAAAAATACGAAATGAATTATACACAGGAATTTGATGCATTGCAAATTGATGTTTCCGGATACAACTCACGACAGGAAATTGATAGAGACATGACGGTAATTCTTCCGGATACTTTCATCCGGCAATTTCTTCAGATGAACCTGGAAAAAACCGGGACCGGGTATAAATGGAAACTGAATGTTGAAGCGCTCAAAAATTCCAGCCGGGCACTCGCCCCTGAGCTGGAAGATGAAATGAAGTTTTTAGCAAAGGCACTATTTATAATTGGAGAAAATGCCGGTTACGTTTCCGGGCAGGATAAAGTATTAATAACAAAGCATTTTCCGAACGCGGAAATTATTACTATTAAAAACGCAGATCATTATCTTCAATATACACATTTTGAAGAATTCATAAAAATTACATCGGATTTTCTGAAATCCATATGAAGCTAATCAGTTGCAACAATTGCGGAGCCGAAAAATTTTCGTTTATTCTCGAGAAAGAGAGTTCACTAAACGAATTGTTCACAGTTGTCAAATGCAAAAAATGCGGGCTGGTTCAGGTGAATCCTCAACCGACCTTTGAGGAAGTCGGCAAATATTATTCGGATGAATATTTTACCAAACGGACTGATCGGGGATATGATAATTATTATTCAGACAAAATAAAGAATGAAATAGAAAGGGTTTTCACTCTAAATCTTCAGGATCTGGGTTTTTTCGAATGGGAGAAGACATTGTATGCGGGGAGGTCGACAATTGATGTTGGTTGCGCTGCGGGATATTTTGTAAATTTCCTGAGAAACCGCGGATGGGATGCCTCCGGAATCGAAATTGCAGAAGGACCGGTCAATTTTGCGCGCAAAGAACTCGGCCTGAATGTTTTTCGGAATGATTTTCTGGAATGGGACACCGGATTTAGTCAGAAATTTGATCTCATCACTCTATGGGCATCTATAGAGCATCTTCATAAACCAAAGGAAACTTTGAAAAAAATATTCAAACATCTCAGGCCCGGCGGAAGAATAATAGTCTCGACATGCAGATATGGGATTCTTGCGAAAATTCGGGGGAAAAACTGGAGATACATGAATGTCCCTGAACACCTTTATTATTATTCGCTAAAAGGATTGATCAGCCAATGTGAAGGGATTGGGTTTAAATTGGAATCGCGCCTGACGTATGGGAGTGGCATGACTTCGAGGAAAGATGCTTCTCTTTTCTTCAGGCTCAGCAAGTATTTTCTGGACCGGTTTGTTAAAATCACGAACCAAGGAGATATGATGGCGTTAATGTTTAAAAAAGAAAACTAATCATCTACAAAAATAAGCCACAGATGCACCGAGACACAGATAATTATTTCTTTACACTATGTCGTCATTCTGGCAAGCGTAGCGCGACCAGGATCTTTTGATGAATAGTTTTTCCATTTGCTTGTTGGATACTTCTAATTTCCGCGAATCCTCTCTTTAGGAAAAGATTCTATGAACAACCCAGAATGACAACTTTACTCAATTGATTGAACCTCTGTGTCTCCGTGGCGATATTTTATCGCTGTGAGTTACAGAGTAATTCTCTCATTTCGATTCTACTTCAATTTTTTCCATCTGCTCATCTTCTGTGAGTGTCGGACCATCCAATTCATCCAGAAGAGCTTTGATAATCAGGAAATAGGGAGTAACTTTCTCTGCTATTTTCTGGCCATATTTCTCGGTGTACGTTTTGACGAGTGACGCATTCTCAGAGAGATCAAATGAATAATTTGACTCAACCAATCCATCCCAGATTTGCCGGTTGGATTTGCAATCTGTCACAGTTCCATTCAAAGAAAGAGAGATCTTTGATGGTTTTGTTTCCTCTGTCATTTTTAAAGAAACAAGAGATTGAACCTTTGGAGAAAGAGTCAGGCAGTTGCCCTGGAATTTTTTCGGAGTTCCATATACAATGTATTCTTTGTGATGGGAAAGATAATTTTTTGCCATTTCAGCAAGCATTTTCTTTTCTTCTTCAGCAAGTTTATTGTCAGGGTGAGAAATTATGGAAATGCGTTTCATTGATTTCAGATTTTCTTCGAACGAAGAATCCGGTCTTATGTATTTCACTGTGCAATTTCCAAAGAAAAATAGCAAAAGAACCAACTGAACAGAAAAAAGCAGTAAATCATTCTGTGTTTTAATAAATTGTATTTTAGTCATAGATCAGTTCCGTCGCGATATAATTTGCATTTCTAATTTCATTTTTTCTTTTTCACTGTTTTCGGAATTTTTTTTGCAGATCCGGATTTTTTAGCAGGCTTTTTTGGCGATGATTTTACTTCTGAAATTTTAGATCCGGAAGTGTCTGAAGCGAATTCAGTATGCTCCGCGTGAGTGTCAGATCCCATGACATCTTCTATGTGCCTTTTTTTATAAACGATCGCAAGAAGAGAAGGAAGCAAAGTGAATGCAACGATGAGAGACGAACCGATTCCGATTGAGGCGACAACTCCAAGAGAATGAAGTCCTCTATGTTCAGCGAGAAGGAGAACGCTCCATCCGACGAGAGTTGTAAGAGTAGACGCTGTGATTGCAGGACCGACTATTGACATTGCCGTAGCTATGTTTTTTTCCTCCTGGAACCGGAAGAAAATATAAATTCCATTCTGAATTCCATAGCCGATTACAATCGGGAAAACCAGGATATTCATGAAATTGATTTTTTGTCCGGTGAATCCCATGATTCCAAGCATCACAATTATTCCTATGAGCAGAGGAAAAAGGGAAAGTATCGCCGGGACAATTCCGCGGAAAAATGCGACAAGAATAACTGTGACTAAAAGGATAGTTGCAATGAAGGTCGTGTAGCCTTCTGCCTGGACAATTTTTGCGAGTCTCGCGAATAAAATTACACTGCCTGCAGTATAGCCGGTATTTTTATGACTTCTTACTTCTTCAACAGTCTTGAATGGTCTTTTCTCTATGATAAATTTTGCAGTCCCGGGGAGTATCTGAAGATCTTCCATATCTTCCTGCGAATAGGTGTTGAGCGCTTCGAGAAGAGTTGCTTCTTCTTCTTTTGAAAAATTTTCTTTTAGCGGTTCGAATTTACCCGAAAATTTATTTCCACTTGCATCATAAAGAATTGTATTGAGGGTTCTTTTACTGACTTTGGGATATTTGAATTCACCGACAAGAGCGTGAAAACTCAGAAGATCTTTCCCATGCCAAAGGGCAATTTTAGGATAAATGAAAAGCATGAAGCCTTTCACTTTACTTGTTGGAACTTCAGTGAACTGTTTATAGAAATATTCTGGAACGTCCTTGTAAGAAAATATTTTAACATCCATGTATTTCTTAACGATTGGAAGATATTTCTTCTGACCCGGCTTCAAGAATGCCGGTTTAACCCGTTTTACATCTTTATCAATTATATCCAGAAGCTTTCTGTTTTCAATTTGCTGGTATAACGGAGGAACGAAATTCCAGAGGGAGACAACCTGGTCGACTGAATTCACCATGCCACCTGGAACAGGTGTAAAATAATCAAACACTGCCTCCGATTCTTCAAGGGTGTCTACAACGATTACCTGTGGGTCTGAACTAATATCAAACCTGTCGCCAATTTCATCGTAGAGAAGTAATGATTCCTGGTATTCCAGGAGGAGATCGCGCCCGCTATAGTTGAATTGAACCTTCGTTGCGAAAAAAGAAACCAGGAGGATTATTGCAGAGCTGATACCCAGCATTAAAACCGGTTTTGAAAATATTTTTTTTACGATAGGCGAAACCGTTTTCTCTTTTTCATTCAGATAAAACATTTTCCTTGTTTTCGGAAAAAGTTTCAGGATCATTGAAATCTGGAGTGCAGTAACAAAATACATCGAAAGTGCAATGAGTATTATCCCATAACACGCGATGAGACCAAATTCACTGAATCCTCTAAATTGTGAAAACATCAGTATCACGAAAGCCGATGAAGTGGTCAGAGCAGAACTTAAGGAAGCAATTCCTGTATGGTAAATTGTTTCTTTGACCGAAAACAAAAAATCGTCGCTCTTTGTAAATTCCTCGCGGAACCGGTAAATAAACTGGATCCCATAATCGATCCCGAGTCCCATCAGTATTGCGGCCATTATACTTGTGATTGTATTTAATCTTCCTATCACGAGGTAGGTTGTTCCAAAAGTCAGGATGACACCCGTTACAAGTGAAACGAGCTGGACAATAATAAATATTGGATTACGGAAAAAAATCAGTAGCAGAATTGTGATTCCAAGAAATGAAGCAATAGATACCGGCTTGAGTGCGTTGATGAGACTGTCGAAATCATCCAGATTGAGTTTGTATGTGCCCGTGTAGCCTATCTTGAGACCTTTTTCTTTCAACCCGAGTTCTTTCACTACATTGTTGACCGTTCCTTCAAAGGTTCTTATAAATTCTATGTCAGTGAACTGGCCTGTGGGTTTGACGAGAAGCAGCAGCATTCCTTTTTCAGGAGAAATGTTATAATCGTCAAAAATGTCCCTCTTCGCAAGTCTCTGGTATTTGTTGATGATATCGTTGAAATCAGGATTATATTGTTCATCTGATAATTTTATATAGAACGGGTTTGCTCTTTCCACTTCTTCGTTGATTTTTCTTTTTACCCGTTTTCCTGTTTCTTTCATGTCATCCGGATGAAGGAATAGAGGGAGGCGTTCTTTGAGGAATGTTGTATCATGCCTGTATGACGTATAACGCACGGTTTTTTCTTTCAGGAGCCTGTCGCTGAGAATATCTGCATTTTTTTTCAGTAGAAATTCTTTTTCTTTATAATAAGAGAGATTGTTGCTTTTGATTTCATCAACAAGTTTCATCTCCTTGGCATAAAGATCCATATCCCCCTTTGTTTTTGCCGCGAACGCTTTTTTGAGATGCTCATCTCTCCCCTTCTCATCATTGTATTTCATACAGATGATAAAAAATCCGTTTCCACCGATCATTTCGATCACCTGCCTGACTTTTGAAACTTCCGGAAATGTGTCCGGGAGG
>JAIOQL010000631.1 GCA_021413405.1 Leptospira sp. | reverse complement strand
GGCAATTACCTTTCGGCCAGCAGCAATTTTTTACAGATGCGAAAAATGCAGCCGTATTTTGTTCGCAGGATATCGAATCTACTCTCAAAAAGCTTGAGCTCTGGAAAAGTTCTGAATAAAAATTCGGGATAATCCGATCTTCATAGTATGGCAGAGCTGTCCGAACTCGAAATCACAGGTTTACTCAATAAAATCAGGGTTGAATACAAAGCCCTATCGAAAGAAAATCCCAATTTATTCAAACTTCTCCCATTTGAAGAACGCTATTCCCAGGTGCTTAAGGCCAGGGTTAGTATCGCCAAGTTTTTAAACGATGAAGTCGTTTTTTTGGAACAGCTCAAGGCAAAGCATAAAGAATTAAAAACAAAACAGGAAGCTGCGAAGGGCGAAACTCTAAACAGAATTATGGATGAACAGGAGCAAAAGCTCCAGAAATATCAGAAGAATGATTTCCACCCGCTCGCAAAAACAGAAATGAGGTATTTTTATGGAGCAATGCTGGATTTTGTAGAGAAAGAAATTCCTGCCCTAACTCATATTTTCCGCGGCACGCCGGAAATGAGTCTGTTCACCGACACGTTTCTGGTAATTGAAAGATTTGGTCTCAGCAGGAAAGGTCTTCCTTCTGTCAGGGCGAACGAACATATCAAAGCACTTCTTGATTCAAACGGGAATGTTTCAAAGATAGAGCAGGACACCCAGGCGATTCTGAAAGATGTATGCATCGCCCTAAAAAATATGGTGACTATTCTTGGGGATTGTATTCAGAAAAAAAGAATAAGCCTGAATGTGGTTGCAAAGATTGATGAGCGTGAATACCTCCAGTCCGCACGGTTGTATAATGGAAAGTCTTTCGGGAAAATAATTGAAGCCGTTGTGCAAAAAGCCGGAGATATAATTTTTGATTTCCGCATGGATTCCATAGCAGGTTTTAAACGATAAGCATTTGTTATTGAAAATGCTTATTGCCAGAACATTCACTTTTTCTTTTTTCATATTACTCATTTCGCATTACGGGTTTTCCTGTTCCTTATACGCGGAACCACTCGAAATTATTCATGTCAGGCCGGCGGAAGTTATTCCTATTAATGGTTTATGGAATTTTAAAACACAGACCTTAGGCGAAGTAAGAAAAATTTATACAGGGAAGCCTCTTGTAGAGCAAGGAATTTCTTTTCCGGTCCACGGTGAATATGAAGTCAAAGTTTTCTATGATGACAGTGAGATTGCAAAAGCTCAGGGAATTTTTCTGGACCGGATACACGAAGCAGACCGGACCTATTTCAATGGAATCCTGATCGGGAAAACCGGAAAATTTCTTCCCGAAGGTGACTATTCGCCTAACTGGTATGTCAGAAGACTATACCAGATCCCGGAACACCTGATAAAAAAAAATTCATACAACACGGTTCGGGTTGAATTCTTTTCAGCAAATTCCGGATTTGAAGGAGGAATATTCAGAGGCGTGCCCCTGATTGGAGATTATAGTATTCTACGCGAGCGATTACTGGATGAAGATATCGTAATAATTGCAATCGCGAGCCTTTTTATGGGCATCCTTGTTTATCAGGGACTGATTTTTATTTTAAGAAATAAATCATACCCGAGTCTGTTTTTAGCTCTAACCTGCCTGGCTTTCATCCTGTGGAGAGTTCCTCTCATAAATAAAGTAAATTCGTCCGGGATAAATTTTCAGTTTTTGATGCGTATTTTTTTCGTTTCCCAGACATTGTTTCCTCTCGGGCTAGCTTTTTTCTGTCACTCACTTTATAAAACCGGTTTTCAAAAAATGGAATTGGTTTCTATTTTTGCAATTTCCGTTATCGCGGCCCTTCATATATTTCCTGTTCCGATCGAATTGCGGCTGAATCTGATCATCGTTTGGGAGGGTCTCGTGCTTTTTCTCGCTTTCTTTGTAATAAAAATTACTTTGAAGGAAGCGGGAAAAAAAAAGAAAGAGGCAATGTTTGTCGGGACTGGATTTGTCTTATTGGTAATTCTGAGCGCAACGGATATAATTATCGATAACACTACCGGGAAAAATATTTTCCTGACACAATATGGTTTTCTCTCCGTCGTATTTATGGCAGCTGTGAGTATCTCATACCAGAATGCGGTGATTCACAAAGAAATTGAACGATTGAATGTGAGCCTCGAAAAAATTGTAGAGGACCGGACCCAGGAGCTGAGCAGTAAAAATAAAATTTTTGAAAATGACCTGCTGATCGCTGCAGGTCTTCAGTCAAGACTGATTCCGCGGGGAAAACCAAAGATTGCAGATCTCAGCCTCGAATCAGTTTATCTTCCAATGGATAAAATCGGTGGGGATTACTTTGATTGGGCAGTTCTTTCGGAAAGTAAGATCGGCTTTATTATTTGTGATGTTCTCGGCCATGGAATATCTGCGGCTTTTATTTCTTCCATGTTAAAAGTTTCTTTCATGGACCTTTCAAAGAAAACTGAAAATCCTTCTGAGCTTCTTTCAAAAATGAATTCTCAACTC
>JAIOQL010000086.1 GCA_021413405.1 Leptospira sp. | reverse complement strand
GTTCCTCAGATGTTAAGGATATTCTTATTCCATCAGTGTCTAACTCTGCGGATACCGATTTCGTATAGAACAGAAGAGTATCAGTATAAACATCGTACTTGTTTGATCTGTGCTGTGACCCTTTCGGATTTGTCGACCGTACCCAGGTTATCTCATTTCTGAAATTATCTATGCCAAAAATTTCATCTAAAACCAAGCGAATCGGACTATTCAATCGCCAGTCACAATGTACATAAATACTTCCATCCTCAGCGAGTCGATCACGCATCAAAATAAGGCGTTCGTAGATCATCGAAATAAAACTGTCCGAACCCTTTCCCCAAGTATCGCGATAGGCAATTTCTTCGAGAATCCCTGGTTCTTTTGTGAACATCTCTGAACCTTTTTCAGGATCACCGATTTCAATATCCATGGAAAAATCTGCACCGACATCAAAAGGAGGATCTATGCAGATCAGCTTTATTCCACCTTCTTTTTCTATTTCATCCCGAAGCGGGCCATTTTTCAAAGAAGAAAGAATGAGCTTGTTATCACCCCAGATGAGTTTATTAGTCCATCCGGCTTTCTGTCTCCCACGCGGATCGAAGAAATGAAAAAAATGCTGGCTTTGCTCATCCCATCTTGCAGACTCAGCCCCCTTCCCTTTTCCCACTTTCGCCGTTTCTTTCGGAAGAGCGCGGGGTTCATCGACCTGCTCGATCACCTGAAACGGCAAAACGATATTACAAACCTCATTCGTCTTTCCATTCCAGACAAGCTCCACTTCCCTCTTGTCATCAAACAAAAGAAAACGATACTTATCCGGAAGCGGTTTGTCCGCTTCAATCAGCTTTAATATTTCCCGTTTTTCTGAGTCCGTGAGTTTCATGTTGTCTGGGTTTTAGTATTTCTCAAAGCTACGTTTCTCGATTTGTTCTTATCAGATTCGGTCATTTGGCTCAATAAAATACTATATAATATGCTCCGGACAAAATCCTGTTTCCGAAATCGAAATGATAGCGCTTTTTTCGCGAATTATGGAAAAATTGATTATGTCGCCTGTCTAAATATAAAGGGAAACGGAAAGATTTAGGAATGATGAGGCAAGATTGAAACATGAAAGTATCATTTGAAGAAGCTTTCGAGACGGATCAATTTATACAAAAATTACCAGGAGTCCATTGGAATAAAGATCGTCTTTTACCCCTGATAGAAGAGGTCAAAGAATTCCTGCCGGATAGAAAAGAAAAAATTATCGGCGAATGGTCTATGAAAGCTATGGATACTTTCTGGATTGTCCAAATGTTACACATTCTAAAAAACGGAGGGTTTATCATTCACCCACCAAATTCGGCAGGTGGTCCCGACATCTTCGCTGAAAAGAATGGGCAAAAGTTTTATATCGAGTGCGTCAATCCGAGAAATTGGGAAACGCCAGAGGAACAAAAATCAGGATACTGGAAACGAAAAGATAAAGCAGGAAACCATTTTGAAACCAGAATGGATTATCCACAGGCCTCGGAAAAGAAAAGAGTTTTGAAATATCGAGACGGGATTAAAGAGAAGCATGAAAAATATCAGACTTGGATTTCAAAGAAGAAAATCAATGCCAATATCCCCTATCTCATTGCTATATGTGGTGGCAATCAGACGCATTCCGATATTTATGCCTATGGAAATGATGTTCCAGAAATAGTTAAATCTGTTTATCCAATAGGGGATAAATTTTATTCAGTACCCCTTGAAAATATAGAAAATCTTTCTGTCCAATATATGATTAGAAATTCTATCACAGACCAATTTAACAAAGACATTCCTACGGATAGTTTTCTCGATGATAACTATGAATCTATTTCTGGAATTCTATTTCATCCTTATAACAATCTCAACGATACTGATCTGAACGGGATGGGATTAGTTTTGGTTCATAACGCTAAGGAAAAAAATAAAATACCTGCGAAATTCATTCCGAATTGCAGAGAATGGGACTTTGATTTAGGAACAAATATTTTAAGCAATACCCTCAATCCGCCGCTTCCATCATCAGAAGATATCTAAAACAAAAAAGCCCCGACCTTTCGACCAGAGCTTTCCTGATGCTACTTTGAATTCAACATCCATAGCAAGTCCAATTAGTTTACACAAATTGGAGAACACGAAATTTTTTCGGTTAACTTTCACTCATCTTGTCTCCGGAACTTTCGCTCCGAAAACCAGTAATATGGTCAAGCCTCACGGGCTATTAGTATCACTCGACTGAACTCATTACTGAGCTTACATCTGTAACCTATCAACCGGGTAATCTTCCCGGGCCCT
>JAIOQL010000630.1 GCA_021413405.1 Leptospira sp. | reverse complement strand
ATCCTAAATACCGGACCGGCATTCCAGACTGTCTCATAATGTCGAGGGAACTGACAATGTCCGGAGAATAATTGATTCCACCTGTATATTTTTCTGCTCCTTTCTTTGTCATGATATCATTTCTTATCGCGTCTTCTTCTTTCCCGGAAATTATTTTTATCTCCGGCATTAGCCTGAGATAAAAATTTATTGCTCCCGATATCAGTGAAGATGCGTTCGGGTGACTTCCGGGAAAATTCCCGGAAGTCAAATCAAAAATAAAGATTTCAGGCGGATTTCTTTCATAATTTTCTTTTATTCCGGATCGAGAAATAACTTCGAGCCCCTCTTTGAATGATAGTCCCTCACGGAATTTTTTTAGAACATTCTCCAGCCTGTTGTGAAGTTTAAAATCATCCGGATTATCTTTCTTAAGTTTAATCAGGACGGAGATAAAATCTTTTATATATCCTCTTTTTAAATAATACTCCAGTCTTTCTCTTTTTAGCTGATTGTTTTCCGGGATAAGTTTTGAAGCCCGAAAAATATTGAAACCGGAATCTCTGTAAATAAAATTCCTCTCGCCTTTCTTGAATTCTTCAAGTCTATATTCTCCAAGTTTTGATCTCAGTGGAGAATTTTCTTTCAGGGAACGCAATGCAAAATCTTCTGCTGCAAATCTTCCTAATTCGTCCAGTTCGTTCAGTTCCAGGAGCTTTTTGTAATCCATCTCAGCAATTTCAGTTTTGCCAGTCTTTTCTGAAAGAAAGGCGTTCATATATCTGAATTCAGGTGTAAACGGGAAATCCTTTATTAGTGAAGACTGTATTCTTGCGGCTTCTTCAAAATTTTCAAGCCAGAGAAAAACGTTTACAATGAATACTCTTGCTTCCGGATTTTGAGAATCCAAAGAAAGCGCTGTCTGTAAAAGTGAGAGAGCTTCATTTACCAATTTTGTAACCTGATCACCTGACTGGGATTTTGCAATTTGCAAATTCAGTTTTGCTTTTTCGAGGAAAGGAATTGGATTATCCGGATACTCTGAAATCAGCTTATCTAAAATAACTTGTGCCCGTTGGGTTCGGCCGTTCATTGAATTTGCAAGAGCGAGGGAAACGGAAAACTTTACATTTCCTGCGATTTTACTGCTAATCTCCTCAAGTTTTTTGAGGGCCAGTTCCTTTTTCTTTCCCATTCTCAGGTAAATATCTGCCTCGGATGCGAGCAAATCCGGATTATATTTATCATCTTCAAGATGAATGGAAATGAGTTTCAGGGCTTCATCAAATTTTCTTTCATTCGTTAATAACCCTATGAGACCAAGAGCGGCTTCTTTGTTTTTCGGATCTATTGAAAGTAATTTCTGAAATGCTTCTTTTGCATCATCTTTGGATCCGATAACGACAGAAGACTTTGCAAAACCCAGTAGAGCTTTTTTGGAAGAAGGATTTATTGAGATAGCCGATTTATAATTCCTCAGCGCAGATTTATAATCTCTTTTTTTGAAATTTTCTTCTCCGGCCCTTAGGTCTTCAGAAATGTCACCCGGACTGATTTCAATTATTGCAATAAATAGAGATAAAATCAGGTAAAAATTCACTCTACTGATTTTCTGGTACAAAAAAACCTCCCTCCGATTTCCCCATTACTCCCCGGTAATTGACATCGAATTTTAATCCTATGTATCTCCCCGCAAAATCGCGCTTGATTCCGCTTTTAAACGATAAAATATACCGGGTGTCCTTTTTGGACATTACTGTGTCGTATAACGTTTTCTCTTCCACTGAACCCGGAACAATAATATATTTTCCACCGGTTCTTCTGGCCATGTCTTTATAGAATTCGGATGTTTCCGGGTTTTCGCTCAACGCCAGAATGTAGATCGGGATAGAATGTGAGTTTGCATACTGGATATTTCTGTTTATACTATACTGGTTGAATGCTTCCGGCAAAGAATTCCCGGATACAAGAATAAACAGAGCCCGGGGACCCAGCTCAGGTAATAGATCAGTGATGCCCTGGTAGATTCCTTTTCCAAGATTGATTTCCTTTTCTGGTTGTGATTTGCGAATCCTTGCAAATACATCGAGCATTGAATAGCCGTATTCATAGACCCGGAGAGAATCTTTTCCTGACCGGATCACTTCAATTTTATCAAGCTTTGT
>JAIOQL010000503.1 GCA_021413405.1 Leptospira sp. | reverse complement strand
CGTTGATGATCAGACGAGCATCAAAGATCCCATTGGAATGACCGGTGTTAAACTTGAAACGGAAGTGCACATTGTGACTGCTGGAACAACGGCAATTCATAATCTCGACCGGTGTATTGAATCAGCGGGTTTAACCCAGGTTGACCGTGTTCTATCCAGCCTGGCATCTTCGGAGGCAATTTTAACAGGCCAGGACAAAGATCTTGGGGTTGCCGTTCTCGATATTGGCGCAGGTGTATGTGACCTGATAATTTATATCGAAGGTGGAGTTGCGTTTTCGTCTATCGTACCTCTAGGAGGCTACCATATTACTAGTGATGTTTCTATCGGACTTAAAACTCCAATCGATTCTGCAGAAATAATTAAAAAAAGATTCGGTCAGACTATTGTAGAACATGTTGACCCAACCGAAAAAATTGAGATCCCCGCTGCAAGCGGAAGACCGTCCAGATCAGTGCTGCGCCAGGAACTGGTCAGAATAATCGAACCGAGGACAAGAGAAATTCTGGAACTTGTCGAAGCCGAACTTCAAAGGTCAGGAGTGAAATCTTCCATTGTAGGGGGAGTAATACTTACGGGTGGTGTAAGCATGCTCCCGGGAATTGAACTTCTTGCAGAAGAAATTTTCGGGCTTTCAGTTGGAAAAGCAAGGCCTGCCGGCCTTTCAGGGATCGCAGAAAAAATTGCTACTCCCGAATATTCAACCTCAGTTGGACTAATAAAGTATGCAGCAAGACTCGTAAACATAGAACAGACAACTCAGGAAACGTGGGGAGAGAAGGAAGGCTGGACCAAAAAAGTCAGGCGTTGGATGGAAAATAATTTATAAAGTGTGGGAATAAAATGTTATATTTAGAAGAAGAAAAAACGAGCCCGGCAGTAATCAAAGTCGTTGGAGTTGGCGGCGGCGGAATGAACGCAGTCAGCAGAATGGTAAACTCCAACTTTCGCGGAGTTGAATTCATAGTGATGAACACTGATGAACAGGTTCTCATGAAATCCCAGGTAGAAAACAAAGTTCAATTGGGAACAAAAGTTACTCGTGGGATGGGAGCCGGCGGTGATCCGGAACTCGGAACTAAGGCCGCTATGGAAGATAAGGATAGGATTATGACCGCCTTGAAAGGTGCAGACATGGTTTTCGTTACCGCGGGAATGGGAGGCGGAACGGGAACAGGTGCAGCTCCGGTCATCGCGGAAATTGCAAAAGAGCTGAAGTGTCTTGTTGTTGGCGTCGTAACAATGCCATTTGTTTTTGAAGGACGTCGCAGAGCCGATCTGGCCAAGGCGGGACTCAATGCGTTACGCGCAAACGTTGACACATTAATTACAATCAGAAACGATTCTATCTTTAAAGTCGTAGATAGAAATACTCCAGTCGATCTGGCCTTCCGTGTGATTGATGATATTCTGATGAATGGTGTAAAAGGTCTCAGTGATATCATTAATCATCCCGGAATAATCAACGTTGATTTCGCCGACGTAAAAACAATTATGAAAGATACAGGAGACGCTATCATGGGTGTCGGAGAAGGGATTGGCGAAGGCAGAGTGTCTGATGCAGTGGAACACGCTATTAATAATGTTCTTCTTGAAGACAGTTCTATTGCCGGCGCAAGTTCTCTCCTCATTAATGTAACAGGGGGCAGTGACCTCACGATTCATGACTGGAACGAGGTATCACAGATCATTACTTCGCAGGTGGATCCAAATGCAAATATCATCATCGGATTAAACGAAGATAACGCACTTCAGCAGAAAATAAGGGTTACAGTTATCGCCACCGGATTCAATCGCAAAAACCAAAGATACGTTAAGCGGGATGAACAGGAAAATATAACCAGGGAGCCTCAGCAAAAAGCAGTGGGTATGAATGAATCAGAGCAAAATGACTCCGCCAGAAACATCCGTTCCTTAAAATCCAATTCATACAATTATTCCGAAGACTATGATATCCCGGCATATTTGAGAAGAAAAGAACTCTAAGGGTTAAATTTAGAATTACGCGTTACACCCAAATTCAGCCGGAAAGCGTAATTTCCTTGAGAAAAAATCGAACTTTTTGAAATTGATTTGCATTTTTTTATTTTGTTTGATAATTCGAAATGCATTGGGTGGCGGGGACGCTCCCCCACCCGAGGGTGGGGCTTTATTGTGTAAGTACATAACTTTCAGTATTTTTTTAATCCCGCAAAATGTGAAGCCAATGCGGCAAAAGATTCCGGTTGCTTTTTCATATGGAAACATCACATGCTAACAATAGTTCTCTTATTATTTTCCAACATTTTTATGACATTTGCCTGGTATGGACATCTAAGATTTTTTAAGGACTTTCCGCTATGGCAAGTCATACTCATTTCCTGGGGAATTGCATTCTTTGAGTATTCCCTGATGGTTCCTGCAAACCGTTTCGGGTATAGTTTTTTCACCGGTTTTCAACTGAAATTAATTCAGGAAGCAATTACAATTCTTGTTTTTACGTTATTCGCCATTGTGATTCTGAAAGAAGAATTGCGATGGAATATAATGTTAAGCTTCCTGTTTATTTTCCTGGCTGTCTTTTTCGCTTTTTACCAGGAATCAAACAGATAATTTTTCACCGGGAGC